>CAZNVR010000024.1:0-14827 GCA_964576655.1 uncultured Legionella sp.
ATAATACTTATCTTTAATCTTAGCTTAATTATTTCCTAAATACCCAGATGGATGAAATTGAATCTATACTCATTCTATTACATGTTTTATAAGTGTCTTCATGAAAATTAAACGTAATCAGTGCAATATGAGCATTATTAAAGAACTTGATGTAGAACATTTAATGCACTATTTAAAACCTCGTCCTAAGGAATGTCATAAAGGTGATTTTGGACGAGTGTTAATCATCGGTGGGGATTTGGGGTATTCTGGTGCTGTTAGACTAGCCGGAGAAGCCGCTTTACGTGTGGGAGCTGGATGCGTCAGTATTGCAACGCGTTCTGAGCATGCCTTGTCCTTAAATGTATCTTGTCCTGAATTAATGTGTCACGGCATTGCGAATGGTAACGAGTTAAATCCATTATTAGACCAAGCCACGTTCGTTGTCGTCGGGCCAGGTTTTGGAACAAGCAAGTGGAGTTTATCTTTATTGGAGGTAACGCTTCAACACCCAAATACATCCATGCTGTTGGATGCGGATGCTTTAAATCTTTTAGCAATGACTGATATCAAAATGAAACGAGATGATTGTATTTTTACCCCCCATCCTGGAGAAGCGGCACGATTACTCAATGTCACCTCACAAAGCATTCAGCACAATCGATTAGCCGCTATTAATCGATTATATGAGCGGCTAGGAGGTATTGTTGTTCTTAAAGGTAGAGGAACTTTAATCTTATCAGACAGTAACAACGTTGAGATGTGCCATGCTGGGAATCCTGGAATGGCTACTGCTGGAATGGGTGATGTTTTAAGTGGGATTATTGCAGGCTTTGCCGCTCAAAATATTCCTTTAAGCGACGCGGCAAAACTAGGCGTGCTGGTTCATGCCTTGGCTGGTGATTTATCCGCTACTAAAAAAGGTGAGAGAGGCATGCTCGCCTCTGATCTTATTTCTGAATTGAGAACGTTGGTTAATCCGCCACAGTCTTAATCTGGCGGTACGTTAAACGCAAGAGTTATGTAACCCCCCTCTCTCCTCTTAAAACTCGTTCAAATTATAGACTACTAAGTCAATTTAAATTTACTTGTTTAAAATATGTTATAATTGATTGAATTGTTTGTTATACGTCTTGCTATAAATGGGAGAATTTGTCATGGTTCAACAGAAAATTTTCGATAACATGCTTGCTCAATTTGATGATCAGAACAATTTTCCGCAGAACCTGATATTTAGTTCAAGTTTAAGTGATGAACAACTGAAACAATTAACCCAATACATCAACACCAACCCCAATAAGCTGATGTTCTCACACTTAGTGCTGCATATCGATCAATCGATGCTAGGTAATCTAGATTATCAGTCCTTGCTTGAGGCACTGCAAAAAACGGCATTACAAAAACTTGATTTGGTTTTTCCTGTTGATGAGCTGCAACATTCAGCCGGTGAAATAGCTGCACTACTGAATGAATATGTGGTTGTTCGAGTGAATTATCCTGTTATTATTTGCGAAGAATCACATCCTGTTAAACCATATAAAAATCAAGAGTTTAATTCATTCAACGCCGAGGTTATCTCTCGTGTTCAACAACACAATCAGGCGATACGTTTTGGAACCGCAACGCATCAATCCATCGGTAAGCAAACCATAGAACCAAATCGTGTTGTTGCCGCAAATCCGTTTGATAAAAAAATAAAATTAAAAGCATTGATTAAACACGCGTCAACTCGCCTGGAAAACATTGATCAGTATATCAAGTTGGAAATACAGCACACCGAGGTAGAACAACAAGAGCAGGTGCAAGAAGAGATCATTGATGTTGCAGTACAAGAGCATGAACAAGAACAAGGTCTTTTTGATGGACAGTTAGTGGATTTTGCCCTTTTTCAACAAGAACCCTATCGAAGCCTAGTTCGTTCAGAGAACCTGTTGAATGTATTTAAATACGAGTTATTTGGCAATATGCCCAAAGCGATTAAATTTCTCTCGCATGAAGCTGCGATGAAAATTGCTGAGAATGCGGGTGCCTTTGTTGTATTGAACGCGGATAATTTACCGCAAAATTTCATGCTAAAAAGAACCCATCAAGGTGAGATGGTTTTGGATTATGACCCAGATGCAGACGAGAAAAAAACCAATGTATTTACCCCGAAAGAAATACGGCATTATGATGCCGCAGCGCTTATTTATGATCACGTTTATTTGCCTGAATCAGTTAAAACCATCGCTGCAAGATACGCAATCGATACGTCATCTAAACAGCTTGATAATTTGTGGGTGAGGTATGGTGAGGCGGGTGTTAAGTTATTATTTGACACACTCGGTGAGCCAGGGGACTTATCAACGTTTATGATTAAACAGTATTTGAATCGCTTTCCCCACTGGGATCGATTGCTGGATGATCAGCGATTTCTCGATTCGATTGAAAAAATCAAACAATATGAGCAAGCTGAGCTGACCTGTTTAACTGAATTTTTATCACAGACTGATGACTCAACACAGTTTAATCTGGAAGATATCCTTAAAGGGTTTGATGCATTTTGGTTCGAATGGTCAGTTTTAGCCAATAAAAATAAACTTGATTTAAATGAAATTAACGGCAGATGGTCACATAAAAAAGTTGGGAATCCCCTGGTTCATATGGAGCGGTTATTGACCCTCTTGAGAAACAGCCGAGATCTAACTGAACAATTAGCCTGCCTTGATGGCTTGAATCTTGTTTTGCGAGTAGCTCCTGACAATACCACATTAGCGGAGATTGAACGAGAATGTGCCAAAGATAAGCAGTGTGCATTGATTCAAAAAGGCAATCACTTCTATTTGTATGGCGATAAATCTAATGGAAGTGAGAGTACATTGAGTCAAAAAGACGATCTCTTTGATTTTTTGTATAGAGATGAAGCTGACGGAAATGGATGGGGCTTGACACCATTGGATGCCAAAATCGTTGCTGCTGAAAAACTACCTTTCCCAGTGTTGAGGGATCGTTATTGGTATTGGGATCGCTACGAACAATCGTTTAACTTCAACCATACAAAACTCTATCAACATATTGCTGCTATCGGTGCACACACCACGTCTTATCGATCATTGGATAATTATGGTGCTTATTATGCATCTAAATATGAAGGCTTTCATCTTGTCTCAAAAGAAATGGGATTTCATTATGACCCGGACAAGCAAAATTCGGTGACATTTAATCCTGACTCAATGGTATATCGAACAGAATTAGAGCCACTGATTGAATATTGTGCGGCCAAATGGAGTTCTGAACCATCGTTGCATGACAAAATACATCGTGAAGAAATAACGGCTCAACAAATGATTGAGCGCGCTTATCGATTTATCGGCCAACAGCCAAAAGGGATTCCGTTACCTGTTTATGTGAAGGGGCTTAATCAATTTTTGAGGGATTTTCATCGTTATACAAATAAGGAGAATAGCATTTTGACCTCTTTATTTTTTGTAGCACATGAGCGATACAAGGGCGATGTTGAGGTGTATAAATTGCTAACGGCCATTGAGCGAATGGAGTGTCATAAAGAAGTCGTTATTGAAAATAATCGGTCATTAGTCAAGTTGTTTCAACAAGATATTCGTTTAAGTGATCAAGAAGGGTATGCCATTAGTGGGCGCGTTGGGATGTTAAACTCAGCAGAAACAGATCATTTTGATAAAGCACACTACATTCAAAAGCTATTTGTGCATTTACAGAATAATAAACAGGGTATGTTAAAGGCAATTCAGCACCTTGCTAAAAATCCTAATTCAAAATGGCCGTTTGTCTATGCCTTAGACACCGCGGAATATTTTATGAAAAACACCAGCATCGCCGGTCATTATCACAGGGATTTATTGTTGTTTTCTACGTTGATTAACTCTGAATATGAAGAGGTTTATTTTGAAGGAAGAAAAGATAACAACGCTGATAAAATCAATCAAAATATAGCGCTAGTCGCAGAGTTTTTGCTTAAAGCCGCCACGGGAACACACCCAAATAACCTTGATTATGCAATTAAAGCCATTGTCCAATCCCGCCAATATTTTACCTACGCTAGATTTTTAGCTGCCTGCCAAGAAATAGATGCATTGGAGGCATTTGATCATAACGCGGTAGAAGTCGTTCTTGCCAAACATGCCTTTAAGCTTCAAGCTGCTTTGCCGGATGTATTTTCAAGAGACAGTGTTGCTGTTAAAGGCGCTATTATTCAGTTATTACTTGCATTGGAAATGGCAGAAGGTAACGCAATTAGTCTCGTACCCATGGTTGATGCATCAGATCGTGAAATATCCAAAGTAAATTTTATCATTCAAGCATTTGAAACATTGGATGCAAAACGAGCTCAACGAGCAATGGTAAAAGAAGAACTCGAGCTTCAGTCTATTGATAAAGAAATTACAGCACTTGAAAAAAGGTTGTCTGGTCTTTCACTCAATGCATTAAAGACTCGACAAACACAATTGCAATTGCAACGAGACAAATACCAACGCTGGCAAGAAAAATCGGCTGAATTGAGTCATTTAAAGATAAAAGACTTGCAGGTGAGACTCAATCAAACATGGGAAACCAAGGGTATTATGCTTTCCTTTAATGCAAAGGTAGTGTTGCATCCTGTTCTGCTGCAGTTAAAACATCATGTCATTCACGAAGCATTTAGTGCGCTGGGCGAGTCTGCGTTTATTACCCAACTGGAAGCAAAAATTGATGCCTTGGCTAGTTTTAAAGATGCGGACAATTTTGAAAAAATTGACCGTATTGCAAATGAGGCTGCATCGTTGGCAGGCCAGTTTAACCAGATCATCAAGCGTAATTATTTCATGGCCAATGAAGAAGCATTCACTCAAATGTTTTCAACGATTGATTATGCAAGTTATGATTATGAAACGCTATTTGCGTTGCTTGATATGTTGGTTAATATGCAAGAACGCGATTATGCCGAGGTGTTAAGTACGTATATTCACGTTTCGAACAACGGCTCGATTCGGGATAAAATGGATTTGATAAGCAACATTAGAAGCTTGCATAACAACAATTTCCCCTCAGCTTACATTGCAAAATTCGTTTCACTATTATCAATAATCAATGATAAGCAAGTAGGCGCACGATTTTTGCAACAAATGACTCTTGCGTTTCAACGCGATGAAGCCGATCCATTGCTTCATTGGATGATGACGATCGATACGTTGAGCATCCCATCATTATTAACCATCAGCACATTAACCCAAAACATCACGACTCATCGAGCAGACGTTCATTTGTTGTTTGCGATGATGAATACAGGCAAGAAGCCTATCTTAGATAAGTGGTTAGCGATAGCCGCAAACTATCCTGAAGATGCTGCTAAAAAAATTATTGAAATCTTGGCAATCAGTTACAACGCAACTCCCTCGTCTTTGCTAAAAAACGATCCCGTTGATTACATTGAATTGACCACGATGCTAGGCGAGCTGGGTGATGATCATCTAAATACACTCTATGAAAGCATGTGTAAATCAAGCATCGCAATAACTTGTTTGAATGACGGATTGAAAAGTCGAAATCCAGCTCAGCCATTTAATGATTTTATCCATGAATTTGAAAAAGCACCGTTTGGAAAACGTGATTTTACTGCTCAATTTGATATCGAGCACGTTGAACGTGTTGTGAATGGTTTCATCGATCTCAATAATCAATCGGCTTATTCTTACACCTATCGTAAACAAATGATGGAAGCGTTTTTGTTTGTTAATCGTGCGGGTAATGATTTGCCTGTGTACTATAATAAGCCTGCCAAAGATTTATCCAACGATGAAATCACACAGTTGTTTTTTGCTATCAAATCAGGTGAATTCAAGCGTCTGGATCCATTCCAAACGCGTTTATACGCATTGGGCTTAATGCGCGAGGCCATGTATCGCAAAACCGGTCAATTTCCCTATTCAACTCAAATGATCACATTAATTGACTGCATGATGCATGAAGGGGATGTCATTTCGAACATTGATACGGGCCAAGGCAAAAGCATGATTGACACCATGAAGGCCACCTTATTATGGCTTGAAAGCGGTCGTGTGGATCTTACGACGGCCTCCTTAATTGATGCAAAACGTGATCTTGATATTTACCGTCCATTCTGGTCATTGCTTGGCGTGCCTTTTGCAAAAACGCCTATTTCATCAACCTCCTCCTTTAATACGTATGAAAAGCAGGGCATTAACGTTGGTACAATGGCCCAATTTGCATTGTTTTACTCTAAAGGAAAGGGTGAGCAAATTGATTTGGAGTCTGAACACGCTTCATTGGTTATGAATGAATCAGACTATACGATTCTCGATGATCGAACGGTGTATCGTTATGCGTCCACTGGAGGAGCCGGGCTGATTGGTGCTGGCAAGGAGTGGGTTTATGATGCAATCAATCAATTCGTGATAAAGCCCAATTTTAAAGCAGATACTACCAGTGAAGCGCAAGACATTGTTGCTCTTAAAGCGTATGTGTTAAAGCAAGCCAAGTTACAAAAAAAATCGTCGAAATTTATCGAAAAGTTTTCTGATAAGAAATGGTTGATGTTGCTCGAATCGGCAATCATTGTGAATTATCGTTTAAAGGAAAACTTTGATTATGTACTGACTGAAAAGTCGGAGCCTAAATTAATCAATGGCGTGGTTCGTCAAACCCGTAGTGCGAAAATCATTATGAAAGATGGCAAAGTCAGTACGGATACGCAATATGGTAATGGTATGCAACAGCTATTGTATTCTAAACTTAATACAATTCATGGTAACGACAGTTTTGTGATTGAGCCTGAAAGTAAAACGATTATTTCTTCCAATAATAAAAACATGATCGATTACTATCGATCCAAAAAGGGATTTATTTGGGGCTCATCCGGCACCGTTGGATTTGGTCGCGAAATTGATCTTCAGTATCAAAAGTATGGCTTTGAGTTTTCCAAGGTTGAGCCTCATCAACGCAACATTGCCATATTAAATAAGCCGATGATTTCATCGGATGAAACGGCACAGTTCAAACACATTATCCAACTGCTTCAACCTGGAAAAACCTCGAATACATATATAGCACCAGCGTTGGTTATTTTTAAAGACATTGAAACGGCAACCCGTTTTCATGCTTATTTAAAAGACCAATATAAAACACAACTGTATACGGGCTTGGGTAATGAAGAGCAAACCATCCATGATGCAGCCCAGTCGGGTATGATTACCATTACAACGCCTGCGTTGGGACGAAATACGGATATTCACTATGATAAATCCGTTGGGATGAATGTTATTGAAACGTTTGTCGCCTCAGCCAGAGAGGATCGTCAAAAAGCAGGTCGCACGGGTCGTCAAGGATCCGTGGGCAACGTTTATTACAGTTTAAATCAAACGGATTTGGGTGAAAGAACAATCGATGAAGTACGGGCTCTACTTGAAGAAAAAGCTGAAACAGAACGCCTGTTTAATGAGGAACTGTATGATATTTTAGGTGGATTGCTACGGCATATTGGCGTGGCTGACAAAGCGTTTTTTAAAGAACAATGGTCGGAATTTAGTGAGCAGATTGAATCAAAATACCGTGCTGAAAAATTGGATGAAACCTATCATCGCGATCAATTTTTGCAAGACCTTGTTCTGCAGTTTAATGCGCTGTCTCAGAAGCCTGTTTCCGTAGAACGGCTCAAAAAAATGATAGAAGAAGACCATAAAATAAAAGAAAAACAAGCACGAGACAAAAAAAATGTGGCGTTGGCTGATTGCATTTCACCAGAGATCATCTCGTATCATTTTGTACATCCAACGGCGTCTGACAAGGTCGCACTGTATTTAAAGGACGATGTGAAAGCAAAACTAGTTACCTTGTTTTCTGCTATACATACGAAACAATATGCGACTTTAAACAATGATTACATTGCTTATCTGAATAGGGGGGGCGCATCGAAAACGGTGATTAAAGAAGCCCATCAAGAGTTCTTGTCGGACTATTTGAATACGCAAGTGTCTCAATCTAAAAACGTCCCATTTTATAAACGTTGGTTAGGTTTTGAAGGCCATTTAAATAACGTTGTCGGTGATTCGAATTATTTATTGTTGTTTAAAGCCATGGTTGATGTTCAGGGTGACGATACAATGAATATTGATATTAAAGCGTCTATTGTGACGTTATTAGAAGAATATACAGAATACAGTTGGTTTATAAGCAGAGTTAAAAGAAATGCTGCAAACGCCTTAATTAAGCAAATCAAGACCGCTGAGACTATCGATCAAATGGTTGGCTTGCTGTCGATGGGAATGATTGATGTGATGAAAGGGGATCGTGAAACCAATCAAAATTCATTTTGGCGAAAAATAAAACCTGTGAATGTGTTAGGGGATAGTCGACTTCAAAATACGCTGGACCGTGCGCTAAGACTAGCTACTGTGATGACGTCAAAAAACATTGATGAACAACTGATTCAACAGTTTGACCACGAATCTAAACATGCGGACGCTGCGAATGCTAAAGTAGCAAAAAAAAATATTGAGTCGGCATTGCAGCATAATCGTTTAAACCAGTCTGTTGGCGGGATGAAAGGGCGTCAGCATAAATTGGATGATAGCGAGGATAATCTAAGCCAGAACTCACCCTCTAGTAAAAAGTAATGGGTAGTGATGGCTGCGTAACGTAAATATTTGGAGACTTAAATGAAAACAAACCAAGATTTATTTGAAAAAATCAGAGAATATTTTGACCTTACAATGCAACTGACAGATATAACAATGCTCAACCTAATAGAACATCGGCTTGGTGAGATTAAAGATATCGATTTGTATTGGGAGAGTTTTCATAATATTACTACAAAAGGTTTATTGCTCAGCCCAGACGACTTGCGTCAATTGCTCTTCAAAAATCCTGCCGATTGGGAAGAAGAATATCGCAACATTATACCTTCTTGTAAGTTATGGCTGAACGAACAAGGATTTGATTTACAACGATTTAATATGGAAAAAATTGAATCCAACTCCAATCAATCCGCATTATTAATTGCTATGAAAGTTCTATTTAGCAATGGAAAAGATGGGGATTTGATTGACCAGTTTTATAGTGATTGCTGGAAATTAGTGGACTCGGTTTCTCCATTTGAGACATTGATTGAGATGCCAAACATTAAAATAATAGAGAAAGAACACGCGATTCAGATCGTATATTTTTGGCTAAAAAAAAATCAAGACTTGATTTCTTCACGCGTTGAATCTCAAATTAAACGACGGGTAGAAAACTCATTCGATGAAGATGGGTTTATGATTGACGTATTATATACAATTCAAGAAATAATTAATGGCAAGATGTCCGATTACCTTTGCCAATACAACAGATCGAATGACGATTTAATTTGCGATGTTATTTGGGCTATTAATCCGCGCGATTACATCAACACATCTTATAAAACATCAAGTATGAATTGTGCTAGCAGTTTAGATAATCAAACCGATCTTCCTTCGTATCATATAGGCGATGCTTGCTTAACGATAAAACGCGTCAACCCCTTGTATTTTATTTATTTTAAACATCCGTATGAGTTAATTTGTACCAGCACTAAACCTCACGAATCCGAGATAGGGATGTACCTTGGCTCAAGTCACTTCGAGCACTATTCGAAACTTATCATCGAAAGTAATGATAAGGGACCTGAGTTTTTACTGAATGCGTTGAATAGTGAAACCGGCGGTTCGATAGAACAAATTACTGCAAGATTAAAACAGGAATTTTACCGGCCCACAAACAATAGCCTCCAATCATCCGACTCTAGTTTTTTTTCTTCACATAGTCGCAAAAATAAGGAATCTACCTCTCAGCTGTTAGAGCCTGTTAAGAAGATGAAATTGAATTAATCTTTTGTCAGTTTACATTGAGCCCTTAAAAATCTGAACAGGCTTGCTTTGCTAACGCTTGCCAAAATGAAAGCTGTAGTTGGAGAAATCAGGTGAAATGTCTTCGATACGCAGGTTTCCTGTTTTGCATTGATTCGTACAGAACCTTTAATTATTATTTGAATGATGCAGAACAGAGCCTATATGATGACCATCATGGTCAATAATAAACGCACTGTAATAATTTAAATAGTAGAGATCTCTTCGTTTGGGTTTGCCATTACAAATGGCTCCGTTGCGAATGGCTATATCATAGAAGTTATCGATAGCCTCATGCGTTTCCGCTTGAAACGCAATATGCGTCAATGGTTGTATTTTTGGGGCTGGCCCAAACCAAAATTCAGGTTTATCTTTTTTACCAAATCCTGCCCAACCACCCTGCTCTATAATTAATTTGATGTTAAGAGGGCGCAGCACCTGAGTATAGAATGCTTTAGATTTCTCATAGTTAGATACGGTCATTCCTACGTGATCAATCATTGTCATGGCCTCGTTTCAGTATTGAATAATGATCTTTACATGAATTTGACTGTAAATAAATCAACTCATTTAGTCTATTGAGCTAAAGGGGTGGTCACGGTGTTAACGCTCGAGAACAACGTACCCTAATCGTGTTGTAAGACTTATCAAAGGTGTTCTGCGGTATATTGCCCTGCTCGAACGTCTGACTCCATGCAAACTCTACACCTCCATAACCTGACCACTCAGTAGAGCTCCAGTATTCGCCTGCAAGCCCCCCCACCCCGACATCGAATAAATTCGACAACATGTTTTGTACCCCTGGCGAAGTTTGTGTGCCGCAACCATTATTACCAGTTTGGTCTACATTATCATATCCCTCTTCACAAATAGCGGGTAAATACCAATCACTTTGACCGTTAATTATTGATTCACAAAGCCCCGCCGCATATTGATCTATGGGGGTAGGTGCAGATCCACCTGATGATCTGTTAAAATTATAATAAGATACTATATTTGAGGTATTGCAAGCGCCATCGCTGTTGCCATTACAGGCAACGTAAGCCGGAGTCCCGGCGGGATAAGAAGGTGATGTTGGTGATGGAGAAAGGGTGGTTGATAGTTCGTCTATTGCTAAAATGGCAACATAACTTACTAAACTACTGCCATTCGAACTCCAAAGGACACCACTGGATTGGTCAGTTAATGCGGCGACTTTCCCCCCAATACTGCCTGTATTGGGAGTAGTATCATCCACAGCGTAAATATAACCGCCTTGATAGACGCTGCCATAGGTTAGTATATTAATCGTTGGTGTTAGTGTATTGGTATTTGTGCCTGATATACTTAATGTAATGGGTGTTGGGTTGATATCGCCTGATGCCGCACTTGGTGTGTTCCCGGGTGTAATTGTTAACACACAGGTACCAAACGCGGGTATCGTGCCACAATTTTCAGGACTAATCGTAGTGCCACTCGGGAGTGCAGGTGATGGAGAATAAGTCACATTTGTAGCAGGATTTGCCTCTGTATTGGTGATAGTAATAAGCCTTGGGGTTCCTGTGAGTGCAGTATTTAATGCCAAGTCATTCACAGACAGTCCGAGTGTTGAAACACTGACAGAAAGAGCCCCTACGTTGATGTTTAAACGATTCGATGGACTCGGTCTGTAGCATTGAAGAGTAGAACCCTGCTCGCAAACGATTGGGCCATCCGTAATTGAATGCGTCAATTGACTGCCTTGAATTTGTAACGATAAAGTACAGGACGCCCCTCTAGATGGTAACGTAAATGGGTTGCTACAAGTACCCGTTCCTGTGGTCGTTTGTTCGATGCCTGTTATAGGCGTCATTACTAAACGATGAGACTTTGCCGATTGATTTGTCACCAGGTATTGTACTGTGGCCGTGCTATTACGTGCCACGAATAGCGATGTGGCGGTTAATGGTGTGAATGTCCATACGGGACTACCTGCATGAAGGAATGTACTGGAAGAGAGCAGTAGCGAGCAGAATAGCATGGTTAACGTTTTGCGGTAGAGTGCGGTCATTGCCATGTCCTTATGCCTGATAAGTCAGATTGAATAAAAATCCGTTGGTATAAAAATGAAGAAGCTATAGGCTACATTTACCATAATTTACAGATGCCCACCTATCTCCAATAATGGCAAAATATGACAATAAACTACATGCGTTTACGTTATCATAGTTGATTGACAATTAACATACGATTTATGGTAAGGATGGGTCCAGTATTTGAATGGTTCAGATTAAATGATAACTATGGGAACAATGTATTTGATTTATATGCTGTTTGTTTTTTGATCGAAATTATGGTAGTATGGGTTAATTTCTTCCATTTTCAAGGAAAATGTTTTATGCCTGTTACACAAACAATGATAACGGAGTTAAGTGATGCGCTGATGAAAGATCAAGCCGCATTGGCTCCATCTTTTCGCCTAAGTAATTTTAAGCGCCAAGGTGCTTCGGCTGATTTCAATCGGCAAGCCATGGAAAAAAATGAGGCTTATTCAAGAGTTCGTTACGAAGGCCTGCCTTTACATTTATTGCTGCAACAATCTACGGACGCTTATGAACAGTTGAAAACTAGCACGGTTGATATCGATTTTGCTTTAGGTGAACATGCATGGCTAGCACCTTATCTTCCACTTTTTAATTCCGTGTTGTTAGGTCGTATGATGGAAAAGCATCGAACTGACTACTTTTATACTGATGAAAGTGAGATATGTTTACAATCTATGATTGTCTTAATGTTATCGTATCATTCAAATCCTGCTCTTTTCACCGAAAACCCGGCACAATTTGAACTGATAGCCAATGCTTGGTTGCAAACTATATTAACCTTCAATGACATTAAGAAGCCTGAACTACGATCGCAGATCGATGGGTGGCATGATAATCCTTTTTGTTCAACTGAGCGCAATCTTAAATTTATGCAGTTTTGTGCTGAAGCCTATTATAAAGTTTCAAAACCATTCGCCGATCTGACTCACATGCCCAAATGGGTTAATCGGGTAGTTACATTCGACGAAGTCAATAAAGTGTTATTTAAAGTTCTTAGAGATCATGAAAAACTCAACTCTCATGGTTTCGTTGATGCAGTGCGCCGCGTCCAATATCTCCATCAAAATCAAAGTGAATTTACAGGTGCGGGAGTCATTGCAAATGTTGTAAGCGCTGTAGCAGTTGAAGAACATGAGCATGATGATTCAGTCCCTGTTGCCGCGGTAATCACTCACCAACAACCTGAACCTGAGATTGTAATTGCTTCAACAGAAGAAGAGGAAATAATGCGGCAGGCTGGTGTTGATCTTATGCGATCAGGATTGAGTCGCTTAAGTCTTTTGGCTGACTCAACTCAATATCATGCGAATGATCATAGTGAAGATGAAGACGTTGGATGTGTCATTCAATAACTGTTGTAACCGTCTTGGTTGAGCAAATAAACAAGACGGTTATTTATCCATTTTTAACTCATTTATTTATATAGGATAATGAATATGCTTTCATCTAATGCAGGAAATTCAGTTTCAACATTAATCGCTAAAGCCAACACAATTATTCTATCTATCAATGAATTAATTAATGCATACCCTGTTGCCACGTCATATGAAAGAAGAGACAATTTTGTCTCAGCATTGTTTATTATACCTCAGCAATTTAATCCACTTTTATCGTTATTGACAACGAAACAAACAGAAATGAGCATTGAAGAAAGAGCTATATTCAATACTCTGGATATACGATTTCGTGAGGCAATGGGGGACGCTGTAGAACATGGTGAGCTTGTACGCAAACCACCTAGTCGGTTTACAGAAAATCCTCGTAAGCAAATGATGGAGATGATTCGTAAAGATGATGCAACAAAGTTGCAGCCATTCATCCATAACATGTCTTCATCAAATACGCTGGAAGACCTTGATTATGTTTTACGCAATGCTGCTCATTTTGGCGCTATCAACTGCCTAAAAGTTCTTTGTGGGCCTTTTCCTAAACGTCCAATTGCAGATATTTTGTCAACAGGTAAAACAAGTAAAAAAATTGCAATGCACGCAGCGATTGAAGCAGGTCATGCTAATTGTGTCGCAGTACTATTGAATACCATGGGTGCTTTTGATGGCCGTGCACCGGTTGCACAGCTAGTCCATGGAGAGCTACCGAACCGTCCGATTGATAGTCTTAAAAATCTTGCAGATAACGCTCGATTTTTTAAAGTTTGTGATGCTATTTTGGCAAATGATTTGAATGATTACTATGGTGATAGTAATTCGCGAGTGCAAAGATTAGAGGTCATTCAAATTGTGATGCAGTTAAAACAAGAGCGGTTAGAAATGCAAAAAGCTTTATCGATCAATATTTAAACTAATGCCCTGTGCTTTGATAATTTAAACATGGTGATAAATCCGTCATTCCGTCCGCTCCCAGAGGCACTCTTGAATGGTCAGCCATAAATTCTCAAATAGCTATATGAAGTGACACGTATCAAGCACGATTTTAAAGCGCTCGAGAACTTATTAAATGTCTTGTCATTAAATAGTTATACACGGTTGATAGATGCTTTTGATGAAGTGAACTTACCGTTCACTCATTGCAAAGACCTCATCATGAAAGTCATAAGAAAAAAAACGTTTTGTTCAAAATATAATTTAGAAGAAACTCATTGTGCCAAAAACTTTGGTCAACTGAGAAATGCGCTCAATAAGCTAATTGATATTATGGAAAGACCGCAAGATACGAATTCGTGTTATGGTGCTCTGTTCTTGCGCAGATGAAGTGCCCCCCAGTTCACGCTAAGCGTGTTTTGAGTTCCATGATAGATTATTTTACTTACTCAATATTTCGATGTGCGCAAAAAATGCCGTTTTGTATAATCATAGTCTATAATGAAAAAATAAGGTTAAGTGGAGCTGGTTTATGCGAGATATAGAAATACAATTCTTAGAGTCATTCTCAAAAAACAGATGGGTGTCTTCT
>CAZNVR010000025.1:0-14818 GCA_964576655.1 uncultured Legionella sp.
AAGCTTTGGATGCCCTTACGTAAATTTACCCCGCTTGTGGCACAACCACTTAATATACTTCCAACGAACAGTAACAACATCATAAAACGCATAAACATTTACCCCTATTGCATTGGTTTTGCTGGCGGTTCAAAGATTAATTCATTTTTAGGAAAACTTAAACTCTCAAGTTCACCATTTCGTTCTACAAATATTCCATCGCTTGTAATTTTTTTAATCATAGTTCCCCAAGGGAGCATATCACCTACATGAAAAATCACATCACCACCACTTAATGTATCAATAATAACTTCTGAATCTTCATCGCGGTCTGCAAGCATAATGCCAACCACTTTATAAGTTAAGAGCGATTTTTTAACATCAGATACATTCTTCATCTCAGGCACATAGGTTCCAAAAAATGGAGCACTTAAACCCGCATTAGATGGAGCTTGAGACGGTTTTTTTATTATGACCGTAGAAGGAGCACTCATTGTTACGGGTTCAGGTATAGCAATAATAGACCTAACACTAGAGACAATCTGCCAAACAATTAAACTGGTTATAACAAGGCATGCTAATTTTAACACGCTTGGTCGAGACAAATTTTGACAAAGTGACGAAATAAAGCTATAAGTCATTTTTTGTTCACCAGGTATATTTATGAAGCGCATAAAAATTGTTCTTATCATGTCACTATTCACTCTTTTATTTCAACAAGCTCAAGCAACAGTATCTAATGACGTCGCTATGCAAAATGAGATTTTATCTTATATCAACAAATATCGCATCACTCACGGCATGTTACCACTAAAAATGAACCCTCTTATTACTCATGAAGCACGTGTTCATAGTCAAGATATGGCTCAACATAAACTACCTTTTGGTCATTTAAAATATGAACAACGCATGAATCGCTTATTAAAAAGTATAAATCATGCGAATGGTGGAGCTGAAAATGTTGCCTATAATTATAAAAATGCAGAAATCGTTGTTAGAGAATGGTTAAAAAGCCCAGGACATCGTCAAAATATTCGAGGCAATTATAATTTAACAGGGATTGGTATCGCCAGAGACGAGCGAGGTAGAATTTATTATACCCAGATGTTTGTTCGTGCTTAAGTAAATTGATAAGATTATAAATTAATTCTACTCTGCTTAAAAAGGATAATATCATGGATGATAAACACTTTAACACCCGCGCCATTCATGCAGGACAAACTGCCGATCCCAGTACAGGCGCTGTAATGACACCCATTTATGCCACATCAACCTATCGACAATCATCTCCTGGCATTCATCAAGGGTATGAATACTCTCGTACAAAAAACCCCACTCGAAGTGCATATGAAGCATGTATTGCTAATCTTGAATCAGGTACACAAGGATTTGCTTTTGCCTCAGGAATGGCTGCAATTAATACATTAATAGACATGCTCAATGCAGGCGATCATGTGATTGTGACAGAGGATCTTTACGGTGGGACCTTTCGGTTATTCGACAAAGTAAAAACGCGCACGTCTAATTTAGAATTTTCGTTTATAGATATGCAAGATACAGCCAACATCCTTGCTTCAATAAAGCCCAATACCCGTATGATTTGGCTTGAAACGCCTTCAAATCCTATGCTAAAACTGGCTGATTTAACTCAAATTGCAGCTATTGGAAAACAACATAATCTAATTACCATTGCCGATAACACATTTGCCACGCCCTGGATTCAACGCCCCCTTGAACTAGGTTTTGATATTGTCATGCATTCCGCCACCAAGTATTTAAATGGCCATTCAGATGTTATTAGTGGCGCTATTGTTGTTGGCGAAAACCCGGGGTTAGCAGAAAAAATTGGCTTTTTGCAAAACGCTTGTGGTGCTGTTGCAGGCCCTTTTGATAGTTTTTTAGTTTTAAGAGGCTTAAAAACACTCCCCTTACGTATGCAGCGCCATTGTGAAAACGCATATGAACTGGCTCAATGGCTTGAAAAACACCCTCGTATTCAAAAAGTCATCTATCCTGGATTAATCTCCCATCCTCAACATAAATTAGCGACACAGCAAATGCGTGCGTTTGGAGGGATGATTTCAATGGTTATAAAAAGTGACATAAAAAACACAACAAAATTTTTATCGCGCTGTGAATTATTTACATTGGCTGAAAGCTTAGGCGGAGTAGAAAGTTTAATTGAGCACCCGGCCACTATGACTCATGCATCAATACCCCTTGCCACTCGTACAATGCTAGGTATTGATGATGGGTTTGTACGTTTATCTGTCGGTGTTGAAAACATTGACGATTTAATAACTGATTTAAATTATGCTTTAAAATAAAAGTTCAACATTCTTTTTCACAAAGCACATCCACAATTTCTTTAGCAATTTGCTGACGAAAATCCGGCTTTAAATTGCTTGAAATCACAACATATGGTGTTTCTTGATTGTCATCCCGCAAAAAAGAAACATCAAATACATTATCAAAATTTTCCAGATCATATTGATGCATTGGAATGTCTTTTTCTTTTTGACCGCCCCATTCTAATTCTTCATTTTTTGTAGACGCTGTAAAATTATGTCGAAGATTTATACAAACAATAAAATCGTTTTTTCTATTAAAACGTGATAGTTGTGATAAAAAAGGCAACGCTTTATAGTTAATATTAAAATATCTTAATATTTTGGCATATCCGTTAATACAGGTTTTAATTAAATGTCGCCATATTTTCCTACCTTGCTCACCCCCAATACTTGCAAGCTTTAATATAGTGGACGTTTGCATTTCAAGCGTATTACTAATAATTGTTTGATGGATTTGTTGAGCCAACGACAGCAATGTATCGTCTTTGCATAGTTCAACTTTAATGGGATCAAGACGAATAAAACATCCAACCGTTTCATCCCACACTTTATCATTACGGGTAGATTTAACAATATTCATTAGCATCGAGGCTGCTTTACTTTGAACAGGAAGTGTATTTCTTAATGAAAGAGCAATTGCAGCACACAATACAGCATTTAACCCCACATGATTGACAGCACAATATTGTTCTAATTCATAGAGTAGATTTAAGGAAATCTCTTGATAAGTAGAATACCCTAACCCTTTTTTTTGTATTTTCTTAACAATATACTGACTAGGAAATGATATTAATTTGGCATTTTGCAAATAATCTTCCCAAAAATTAAGATTTTGATCAAAATTACTTTCAATCATTTTTTGTTCATGAATCACGTATTCATTAAATGATTTAACTGGCACTACCTGGTGTGATATGGACTGTTCAGTAAGGCTAGAATGATAAAATAAAGCCAAATCACTCCAAATAATACTCATAGAGGCATCATCTGAGATTAAGTGTGGCAAACAAAGTTGTAGCTCCATTGAACCATCTTTTAAAAAAAATCTTTTGGCAATGAGTTGAGTTGAATGTTTAGACCACCCGTCAAACGCTATCATATCGGTCATGGATTGAATCAATAGTTGCTCAACCTCTTCCATTGAATAGTGAGCTAAATTAACTTCATTCAGTTCAAAATCAATATGATATTTTTGTGATTGTCCTGGATAGAACGTTTTAACTTGATAATTTAAAATAGGATGTCGTTTTAAAAGCAAATCAAAGGCTACATTCAAAGCGTTATTATCAAGCACACTCTCCCAGCGCTTACGCGACACAATATTTAATTTACGAATATTCGGCTCAAATGTTTTTAACATCCATAAAAACAGTTGAAAATCACCTAAAGGCATCCGTTTATCAGATGTTAAGGTTTTTATTTCGTTGATAGGATTGGATTTTGTTTTTTTAAGAATAGGCTTTAAACCATAAATCGTTTCAGCCTGATAAAAACTTTTTATTGATAAATTTTTATTAAACTGTTTATTAATTTCAGACACAATTCGTGCCGCATTTAATGAATGCCCGCCTAACTCAAAAAAATTATCATTCATTCCAATTAAATGAATACCCAACTCATTCGCCCAAATAGCCGCCAGTTTTTTTTCCAATGGTGTTTTTGGAGCCGTATAATTTTCATTCCCCACTAAGGTGGGTATGGGCAATGCATCTAAATCCAACTTACCGTTCGCTGTTAATGGAAAAGCGGTTATAGGTACAAATGCATTAGGAATCATGTAGTCAGGTAGCTGTTGCTGTAAATACGTACGTATTTGGGTAAAACTGGGGGCAACTTCTGCTTGACATAAAATACAATATGCTACTAAAAGTTGCATGTTTTCGTTAAAAACAACATTAACATCTTTAACTGCTGGATGTAGGCGCAAACACGTTTCAATTTCACCCGGTTCAATTCGATACCCACGCACCTTCATTTGTTTATCTATTCTACCCATAAATTCAATAACACCATTGGGCAGATAACGACATAAATCACCTGTTTTATAGAGTTTTTCTGTCTTATTAAATGTAGAGACAATAAATTTAGTTTCTGTTAAATCAGGTCGATTAAGATAACCTCTAGACAAACATACCCCACCAATATGAAGCTCACCTATATCACCATTAAGCACAGGTTTATTATGCTCATCCAATATGTAGCACCGCATATTGGATCCCGGCTGACCAATAGGAATATCCGTATCAAATAAGTGTATATTATCTTTGCAAATCATTTGTTGGGTCACGGCAACTGTCGCTTCTGTAGGCCCATACTCATTAAAAAGCACATGCGCTGGAAAATACTCTAACCACTCACGGCAATCAGCTGTTAGTAACCGCTCCCCACCTAGAATAATCGTTTGTAAATAAGGGAGGTCAATAGCATACTCAGCAACCTCCCTGACTAAAGCTTTAAAATAGCTAGGTGAGATTTTAATCACTTGAATACGATTTTTGTTGAGATACTGTAAATACTCCCTAGGGTGTTTTTTCACATCATCACTACACATCACAATCGTCATACCAAGCATTAAAGGAACAATCGACGTTGAAACAACCATATCAAACACATAATTACCTGACCAATCAATACGCAGCCCTACAGACGCATTTATATAATCAACAAACCACTGCTGATAATTAATCACACTGTGCTGCTCAATCAGCACTCCTTTAGGCACACCTGTACTGCCGGACGTATAAATAACATAAGCTAGATGATTGGGTTGTATTTCAACGGCTGCATTAAAATAACTCGCTGTATTTGGCTCGCTAACAAGAAGATGACCTTGGTAATGTTCAAACATGGATTGTTGAGCTGATGTAATGATTAATATGGATATATTACCTTCCTGCAATATCGTGTTTAATCGGGAGATAGGCTGAGAAGGATCTAGTGGCACATAAGCACACCCTACCTTTAAAATCGCAATGATAGATATAATTTGATCAAACGATCGCTCCATACAAAGTGCGATTTGCATATCAGGAAAAATAGTTAAACGTTGTAACTGATTAGCCAGAAAATTAGCGCGATGATTTAATTCTTGATACGTTAGGGTGTTACCTTCAAAAATCACCGCGACATCATTCGGTGTTTGCTGAACTTGTTTTTCAAACCATCCAGAAATAGTTCTCATGTCGTGCTCATTAAAACGTCCGTTGTATTTTTTATTTAAACACGATTTTATAGGTTTGTATCTAGGCATTTAGTAGATTTATGTTCAACCATCTTAATAATTATTGTATCGCCTCACATTATCGCTATCACACAATGTGTAAAATCCAGTAAAGTTTGCATTATTACTTTATATCTTTATATGATATTTATTTTCTATTTGGATATCATATAAATGCGACATTTAAACCCACGCGGGTGTAAAACCATTGGTTATAAGTTTATGAATTGGAATCCGTTGTATCGAGCACCCAAAGGTAATGCAATACCTCTTAACTATTGTAAACCATCAACCCTTTTACTAAGCATGTTCAGCGGACTGCTTTATGCTGGCAGCCCGGTATGGACCTTTTCACCATTGACGGCGACCACTATGTCGGTATCAACAGCGGATACCGCAACCATTCAATATCAAGTGACGAATCAATCGAGAAAGACGCACACACTTGAAATGCGCGGAATAACAGGAATTAGTCAGAACACCAGTCCTGGGCATTGCGCCAATCCATTTACCTTAAGCTATCAACAATCATGCACACTGAGCTTAACAGTTGATGGTTCTGCTATACCAGGTGGTGTGGTTGGAGGGCCTGTGGTATGCCAACAAGGGAATGCATTGCAATGTTATCAACCCAGCCGGCCTGATTCATTGAATATCACATCCATCATCGTTTCTGATCCAACGACACTTATCACCAGTGTGAGTGATTTGGTTTTAAGTAGAACCGGCTATACAGAGTATGGTTTATTAGGCAACCCAAGCTCAGGTGTTCCCAGAATCATTACGGTGACTAATACCGGCAGCAATACGGCCCGCAATTTTTCCATCAACTATCCAATCTGGCCCTCCGGCACAACAGCCAACTCAACATGTGGTGCATCGCTTGCGGCAGGCAGCAGCTGTACGATTACGATAACACCAGGCAACACCGCCACATCCGATGGCTCAAACCCATGCACAACAGGAGTCGCCCCCCCAATACCACAAACGATATCAATCCGTGCAGACAATGCAACGACGGCATCAAGTAGCGTTTTGATACTGGGATATGGTTGCATATACCAAAGTGGGTATGTGTATGCACTGGATGACACGAATGCAATAGCAAGTAGTGTAGGTGGGAAAATAGCTGGATTAACGAATGTCTCTAATAGTAACCAATGGACCAGCACCAGTGTAGATATAACAGGAGCTGAATCCATTACAAATGGTGCTCAGAATACCACGGATATCATTGCCAATGCCTCCTGCACTGGCAACCCTGCTAATTCTATTTTTTGCGCTGCTTATCAGTGCCGTAATAATTTTTCAGGTGGTGGCTATACAGATTGGTACCTGCCGGCGATTTGTGAAGAAGGGTATGATAGAAATTCGAGTTCTGGCAGCGGCTGCGGCACATCCGGTTCACCTACGTTACAAAACATGCAGTCGAATTTAGTCGATAATGGCAATGTGGGTAGTCTTACGGACCGTTACTGGAGCTCTACCGAAATCTCATTTAATCCCATTAACTTAGTATGGTATCAGAATTTCCTATCGGGTGGCTTGAGCGGTCAGGACGCCGCCATGAAAAATGACGATATGAATATCCGTTGCTCTCGTGCTTTAACTTTTTAGTTCATATTCTTCCAGCCTGGAGCTGCTTTATTATGCTCCAAAGGTAGCTCAATATTATTTCAGAATACACAAAGAGCGCATCACTACGTATCAGATGATTTTAAATATGCATAAAACGCGATACGTAGGCCGTTTGAAATTCAAATCACTGTTAATTCGTCTTTAAAATGATCTTATTTTTACCTTAATGACCGTTATCGTGATACAATGAATTAAATTAATTTCGGCTGTGGCAATGATAGATAACCAAAATACTCCATTAAATTTCTATAATGATACCCTTGAGATGAGAACGTTTTTAGACAGCACAGAGAATTTGACGGCACTGTCTAAACAACTACAACCGATGTATCTACGACATTGCAAACAATTAAATTTATATGGAAATGAAGTAAGTTATGTTGAAAAAATAACACCGCTAGAGATCGTCGCACGAGAAAATAAACCTGAGCATTTAAAAGCGATCCTTTTTTCTGAATCAAGTCACCTAATACCCTGGCACACCAGTTTAGTACAGCACTTGACCTCTTTTTTAAGAAACTCGGTAAAAATACACCCGACTGAATCGCATACAACAAAACAACCTGTGGAAGCTTTTTTTCGAGCGTTAAGCAAGGGACACTCGGATATCGCACAAATATTATTAACGCTCCCAGAAGTAAGAGAGCAAGTATCAACGGTTCACATTACCTCCATGGCTAGCAAAGACCCTTTGTCTGTCTATAAATCCTACATTGAAAGAATTCAGCGTCCTAGTCGTTATCGAAGATTAAATTTGGCACAACCTAATCATGGCAATATCGCGTTGATTTTAGCCGCTCAATTGGGTGACACGGTATTGTTTTTTGATTTACTTGAGCATGAAGCATTTAACAAACAATTACCTCAAAGCGGAATACAAGCTTTTTTGTGTGCAACAACAAAACCAGACGGGAGCATTATTCAGGATATATCATTTAAAATGGATATTATTGAACGCCTTCTTGACTGTCCAAACGTTTTTGATTTTGTCTATTCACGCATATTTGATTTTGAATGCATTTTGGAAGCATACATACAAAAGCGCCTTAAGCAGTTACACGACGCACCCAATGATGCTATAGACAACATGAGCAATGACAAAATAACACTATGTGTTTATTTTATTTTGTATATGATTGAATATAAACCTGAATTTGCGGCAAATGAATTGGATTTTTTACTCAACATTGAATCCGTTAAACAAATGTCTAATAGCTTGTCATTTCAAAACCAATATCCTGCATTAAGAAATCTAACTCCAACAAAAATGACAAAAAATAATGATCATTTTTCTTCTTTGTCATTTTTTAAACTCATCTCTCCATCCCCACCTTCGGAAACCGATTTAAGTACACTTGCAGCAAGCCCTTGGCATCACGAAATAGAAGGGGCATCTCGCGGTGCATCTGCTTTAACAGTAAATATGGATATGCCTGTCACCCCTCCGCCACATGATGGACTTACTCCATAAGTTGGGCTTTAGAGATATCCAATAATTAAGTGTTGTAATGCTCAAATAAAATCATTTGGATGGTTTGAGTTTCCAGCGCTTATGTAACCATAACCATTGTTCTGGATGGGCTAAAATAATTCGCTCTAATGCTTGATTATAAGCCAGCGTATTACGATAAACCGATTCTTGAGTTGTAGGATAATCTTGCCATTCGATCGGCTCATGAAACTCTAAAACATGTCTGCCATTGGGTAGTCGATACCCTGCAGCAGGAACTACTGGCACGCCTGTATGACGTGAAAAACTAGCTAAACTTCTATAAGTTCCAGCTTTCTTACCAAAAAACTCAGCAGCTACCCCATCGCGATTAGCAAGAGATGCATGTTGGTCTAAAACAAACACAACAGCATGATTTTTTTCTAAAACATCGCATACTTGCTGTAAGGAATCTTTTTTAGGAATAACGTTTAAACCTGCTTGAAAATAACGGCGAAATAAAATACGCTCTAACGTTTTGCTGCCTAAGGTACGACGGATAAAATGAAATTGCCCCTGAAACGCCTTGAAATTTAGAATTCCACCTAACGGTGCAAACTCCCAATTACCAAAATGGCCTGTTAATACTAAAACACCTTTGCCTTGTTGAGCTACAGCCATTAAACGCTCAGCACCTATCACATCAACCCGTTCACAAAGCTCTTTTTCACTTAAAAAACGCAAGTGAATCATTTCTTTAATGGAGGTTAATAAATGCGAATAAAAAGATTTTGCCAAATGTTTTTGTCCTGCATGACTTAAGCCATCACCAAATACTTGAGCAATATTACTTTGAATAATTTTTTTTCGATAAGGCAGGCAATAGTAAACAAACTGACCTGCAAACGTCACAGGCAGTTTAAGAATATTAGACGTTAGTTCATTCACAGGACTTAATAACCAAACAAGCGTTCATACCAGCAAAACCTCGATTAACAATCATCGCATAAGGTTTATCGTTAGATAAATGTCGTGTATCACGGGATGCATTAACACTCGCACATTCAGGTGATAGATGGTCAAGATTTGCAATACCAGGCACGCATTTTTGTTGTAACGCATAAGCCGCTAAGACCGTATCAACCACACCTGAGGCACAAATGGTATGTCCCATGGCCCATTTAAATGCGGTTACAGGAACTGCATAATCGCCAAATACTGTTTGAAAGGCTTGTGCTTCACTCACATCTGATTTTTGGTTGCCATTCGCATGTGCAACCAATAAACCTAAATCACTCGATTTTAACTCACAGCCCTCAAGCGTGCTTTGTATTAAAGCCGCCAAATGCGATCCATCCGCTTCTATGGAAAATAATCCAGATGCTTCTGTTTCAGCAATACCACCAACGATTTCACCATGACAAACCGCACCGCGTGCACGCACACTCGCCTCACTTTCTAGCACAAGAGCCGCGGCACCTTCAGCCATAATGGTTCCATCATGAGCACAATCAAATGGTTTTAAATGTTTTGCACTAATAACACCTAGTTTTTCGTAATAGAATAATGCTTGCGGTTCGGTACCCACATCATAAGCAACAACCACTGCACGCTCAGCTTGGCCTTGCTTAATCGTATGGTACGCTTCAATAATTGCTTGCATTCCACCAACAGCATGATTTGCAATATTATGATTGACCCCTTTAAATTCATAGGTGATCCCCGTATAAGCTAGCACATTGTTCGGCAAAATACGTAATAACCATGTTGGATGTACTTCATCAAATAATTGCTCTGCAAACGCCTGCATATTATCTTGCGTTTTAGCCATTAAGGGTAAAAAGTCATATTGCTGATAATACTTATTACCTGGTGAACCCACAAAAACAGCTGTTTCATCGTTAAACACATCCGTCACATCCAGTGTTTCACGATAACGAATCAACTGACTGTGTTCAACAGCTTGCACCGCTGCATTAATTCCTAACACATCCTGGCGCGAAATGGCTTTTAATAATTTTCTATCAGGTAGCATTTTAGCCGGTTGATAGTTTTTAAGCTCACCCCCTAACCGGTGCGTCCATGTGGATAAATCCCATTGTTTAATTTCGTCAATGCCGCTTGAACCAGCAAGTATTGATGCCCATGTTTCTTCAATCGTTGCACCAGCGGCAGTTAATGCACTTAAGCCTGTTATAAAAACACGATTATTATCCTGCATGATTTTTCCCTCTAAACTCAGGATGTTTGAATAACAAACAACTATTTGAACCACCAAATCCAAATGAATTGGATAAAACAACACCTACTGATTTCTCCCGAGGGCCTTCTGTAACATAGTCAAGATTACAGTCAGGATCCGGTGTAGTTAAATTGGCCGTCATTGGTATTTTGGCATGTTCAATAGCCAACACAGAAATAACTGCTTCCAAGGCACCAGCTGCAGCAATTAAATGACCTGTTTGGCTTTTAGTAGAGCTAACAGGTATTTGATACGCTTGCTCTTCAAACACGGCTTTAATCGCATTGGTTTCACTTAAGTCATTCATTTTAGTAGATGTACCATGAGCATTAATGTAATCCACTTCAGATGGTTTTACACCTGCATCCTTTAATGCGCGCTCTATGGCCTGAATAGCACCATCACCATTGGGATGAGAGTCTGTTATTCGATACGAGCTAAGTGTATTGCCCTCACCTGCTAGCTCTGCATAAATACGCGCACCACGTGCATGAGCTTTATCCCATTCTTCTAATATAAGAAAAGCGGCTCCCTCACCTAAGACAAAGCCATTACGAGTGCCATCAAAAGGACGACTTGCGCTACTTGGTGTATCATTATACGTCGATAGTGCGCCCAACAAACAAAAACTAGACACGCCCAAAGGGCTAATCATCGAATCAAAACCACCCGCTAACATGTAATCAGCATCACCTCGACGAATGACATTTAATGCCAACCCCAACGCTTGACCACCAGAGGCACAAGCCGTATGCACAGAGGTTGCATAGCCTTCAATACCAAATTGTTGAATCAGCAAGGATAAGCCTGTATTTGACGTGGTTTTTCCAAAATCAATCAACTGATGAAAATCATTGGCCTCGTTTTGTAAACGCACCCAATCTACATCGCCGGATAATGCGCAAGCACGTTGAAAACGTTGTAAATAATCAAAATCAGCCGTCATCATACCGCTGCCCGCAACAACACCCCAACGACGCGCTGTTTGTTGCGTTGGAGCAATTCCTGCATCTGTAAATGCTTGGAGGGCTGCGTCTAGTGCGTATTGACCGAGAGGCATAGCAAAGCGATTGTGTTTAGTAGACAACACACTAGATGGCGTAAACTGCTTCACTTCTGCGGCAATATGTGCAGGGAATGCGCTTGCATCAAAATGTTTAATGTCAGCTATTCCTGATTGACCTGCTAAAAGATTGGTCCATGTTGATTCAACCGTGTTACCGAGTGGTGAAACAACCCCTAATCCCGTAATTGCAACACGTCTTTTTGCGTTTATCATGAAATACCTTCCGCAGTCATTAACACGTCTAGAACACACACCCGTTTACCATCCACTTCACTTCTAAAATTTAAAATCAATTCATTTGAATCACATGATTTCACTTTAATATAAGACGTGATGACATCACCGGGGTGAACAAAAACATTCATTTTAATTTTACGTAGTTCTTGCACTTGATAACGCACTGGAAATTGCGCGCGAATTACAAACTCACGAGCCAAATTAAGTGTGCATTCAAGTAAAACCGTCATAGGTAAAACGGGTTTATTAGGAAAGTGATCAGCAAACCATGGTGCTGCTCGCGTAATGCGTTTTTCAGCGCTCATTTCCACACCTGGTTCACACGTTAAAATGCTATCAAACAGCATAAACGTAGTGGGTGTTACTATAGATGGAGGAGTCGGTGCTAAATGATTTGTTTCTATAAAATCGCCAGGACGATTAATTTCATCGAACTGTTTGCGAATTTCTATTTCGTCAATAAAATCATTCATGGGCAATAAAGGCCCCAAGGCACCTTCGATACTAAAAACAATTTCGTTATTAACGCGAGCGACACTGTGGTATTGCACCGCTGTGTCGTCTAACGCATCAATAAATGACTCCAGTTGTAAGGTTTCGCCTACAAACGCTGGACGATGTAATCGTGCGCTAGACACAACACCTGCAACCGGACGTTGGGTGAAGTCATTCTGTTGCATCACATTCCAGGCCGCTAGTTGTCCTAAGGTTTCACCAATGAGAGAAGGCATAAAACAGGCTTTGCCTTCTTCAGTTAGACAAAGATACGTATCATCCGGCGTGATGTGTTTTATACCTCGAATCATCTCGCCGGGGATGGAATGCAAAATTCTGTCAACAAACAAGAATCGTGTCATTATTTAACAAACCGCAGTTTCGCGTGAAGCTTTTTCACTGACAGCTGCAACAATTAATTTACAAAATGTTGCTACTGTGAATAACAAAGGAATTTCATTTAACTTCATATTTGCTTTAAAATGCTCAGCAGGCACTTCATTTAAATAGTTTTTCAACGCAACCATGCCATTTTCAGTAAGTACGCCACCTTTTTCAAACTCTTCTTGTGACAAATCACCACGAGCATTTTTTTCAAGCTGACCACGTGGAATTTTAATGCCAAATTCTTTTTCTAATTGAAAAACCAGATCAAGAAAATCAATGGATTCTGCACCTAAATCAACAATAAGACGACTGTCTTTTGATATTTCGTCTTCATCAATTACCAACACATCAGCAATAATTTCTCTGACTTTAGGATAAACGCTATCTACATTCATGTGTCACACCCTTAGAATTACTCGTTTAAAAATGGTGACGATTGTAACATAAACTTTATTTTTAATTCTACTTACAATTTTTTCTTCTGACGACTAACCGGTCTTTGCCAGCTTGATTGTTTCGTCGTAAAACGCCTCGCAACGACAATTTAAATCCGTCTTTGCGCTAAAAATTTATCTAGATTATTTGCAAATCGTTGTATTTCTTTAGGTCCAAATTTAGCAGGTCCGCCAGAAATCATCCCCCCACCGCGTAAGGTTTCATTCATATTACGAATACCTAGCAATTGTTTGATATTGTTTTCTGAATACAGTTCACCACGAGGGTTTAGTGCCCAGCCACCTTTGCTAACCACATCATCCGCTAAAGGAACATCCGCCGTAATGACTAAATCACCTGCGTGCATATGCTCAACAATATGCTTATCTGCAACATCAAAGCCCGCATTTACCTGATTTTTTTTAATAAAAATAGACGCGGGTGTATGTAGGGCATGATTAGAAACAACAATTAATTGCGTTTGAGTACGGATGGCTGTACGAAATAAAATATCCTTAATTGGTTTGGGACACGCATCACCATCCATCCAAATTTGCATGATTAACCCACCACACTATAACCGGCATCAACAAATAGTGTATGGCCTTTAATCATTCCAGCTTCAGGCAAACATAATAAATAAATTGTATCAGCCACATCTTGAGGAGTTAATGGACGGCCTGCAAGCGATGTTGCTTCATATTCCTCTAGCAATTGTTCTCGATTTGGAAAATGTTTTAATGCATCCGTATCAACAACACCCGCAGAAACTGTATTAGCACTAATCCCAAACTCTGCTAACTCAAGGCTTAATGAACGAACAAGTGCTTCAAGCGCTGCTTTTGAGGCGCCAATAAACGCATAATTAGGAATAGCACGCTGCGCACCTAAGCTTGATAAAGCAACCACACGACTACCAGGAGGCATCATGCCTCGCCCTTCACTTACCAAATGGTTTAAAGCCAGAGCATTCGTTTCCAAACACCAGCGCCAGTGTTTAGTAGACATTTTTAATGCAGATTTTAATACACCACTTGCAGCATTACTAATTAAGAAATCCAGTCTTTCAAAATGTTCGCGAAACTGAACAAACATCTCTTTAACTGACTGATGGTCCGCAACATTTGCCTGAAAAGCAACAGCTTGTCGACCTAAGGCTTTGATTTCATCAACTAGTAAAAGTGCTTCATCCGAACTGTTATAATAAACAATCGCAATATCACATCCTGCATTTGCAAGTTTTAATGCCGTAGCTTTACCAATACCACGCGCACCACCTGTAATTAATGCAACCTTATTTAAGAAGATCAAACTCATACCGTTATACCCATTTAAAAAA
>CAZNVR010000026.1:0-14809 GCA_964576655.1 uncultured Legionella sp.
CAGCACCACCAATACCGACAAAATGTATATGTTCTACCCGCCCCATCCTTGGCGATAAAAAATTTCCCATACCATCCACAGTGATCCCCTTTAAGATGCTAACGGTCGCAATCCTAGCGACTGCCAGCGATTTTCATGATCAATTCGTAACAACAATGCTATCACAATACAATTAACAACAAGGCTTGCACCGCCATAACTAAGCAATGGCAATGTCAATCCTTTAGTAGGTAACAAACCTGAATTAACACCCATGTTAATCGCAGCTTGCAATCCTAACCAAAATGTTACGCCATACGCGGTAAATGCGGCAAATAAACGTTCTTGTGCGTAGGCGCTAAAACCGATTACAAAGCCTCTCCAAACCAGTATACTATATAAAATCAAAACAAGTAGAATCCCTGTTAATCCTAACTCTTCTGCTAGCACTGCAAATAAAAAATCAGTATGAGCCTCGGGCAAATAAAGCAATTTTTGAACACCATCACCCAGCCCTACACCAAACCAACCGCCTCGACCAAAAGCAATAAGTGATTGAGTCAACTGGTAACCACTATTGAATTGATCAGCCCAAGGATTAAGAAATGCGGTTAGGCGCGCCATTCGATACGGTGATGATATGGCAAGAAAGGCTAACGACAGGCTAACCATGATCATTAATCCAACATAATAACGTATTTTCACACCAGTCAAAAATAATAACGCCATGACCGTGCCAGAAATAACTACGGTAGCTCCAAAATCAGGTTCTAATAACAATAAAAATGCAAAAATAGATAAAATAATCATCGGCTTGATGAAGCCAAATATACTTTGACCGACACTCTTTTGTTGACGCACTAAATACCCTGATAAATACAAAATCATGGTTATTTTGGCGAGTTCTGAGACTTGAATCCCAATTGGCCCAATAGATAACCAGCGCCGACTACCATTCACCACTCGACCAATACCAGGAATTAATACAATCACCAATAGCACGATACAAACCAATAACAGGGGAACACTGTATTTTTCCCATGTGCTACTATCAATTCGCATAACAACAATAGCGACTAAAAACCCAAAAAACAAATAACACGCCTGGCGAATCAAAAAATGAAAAGGCTGATGAAAGTACTTGGTTGACACCATCACAGAACTCGATGCAACCATCATAAGCCCTACAATTAACAAACCAATTACAGCGACCACTAACCATTTATCGTATAATGACATGGCTTTTTGTTTTATTTTAACACGATGATGCTTCATAACATATTAACCACAGCTGTATACACCTCACCTCGATGATTAAAATCACGAAACATATCTAAGCTTGCACATGCAGGTGATAATAAAACCACATCTCCTGCTTGCGCCTGATCTTTAGCTATTTTAATTGCGTCTTCAAGCGCTATTGCACGTAAAATGGGCACGACATCCATTAGCGCTTGTTCAATAAGATCCGCATCTTCGCCGATTAAAACAACCGTACGGACATGTTGGGTCATTGCGGGTTTAAGCTCGTTAAAATCAGCACCTTTACCTTGACCGCCAGCAATTAATACAATTTTTCCCGTTGGCATTGCATGACCAATACCTGAAATCGCAGATATGGTGGCGCCAATATTGGTGCCTTTTGAATCATTGATCCATTCAACGCCATCCAAGGTTCTTACCCATTGGCTGCGATGAGGCAATCCTGAAAAATGTTTTAACACTTGAGTCATGTAAGGCGTAGCAATTCCTGCAGCTTTTGCCAGTGCACATGCGGCTAGCGCATTTGCCCAATTGTGTCGGCCTTTAACTTTAATCTCATCAACAAGCATGAATCGGTGTTCACCACAGGCTAAAAATTGCTGTGATTCATGGGTTAGTATGCCAAACATATTGTCTGCTGGCGCATCCAGACCAAAACTCATGACCGATGCCCCATCACTCACAGTCATAGGGTAGCTGTGCTCATCTTCACGGTTAAATAACACACACTGCGCTTGATTATAAATGCGTTGTTTTGCCAAAATATAATCTTGTAAACTATGATGCCTATCGAGATGATCGGGTGAAACATTTAAAATAGTCGCCGCAATTGGCGCTAATGAATAGGTTAGGTCCAATTGAAAACTGGATAACTCTAATACCCATAAATCATAATGGATATCATTATCAAGCAGATCAAGCACAGGTGTACCAATATTACCGGCTACAGCAACCAAAAAACCAGACGCTTTTGCCATATCTCCCACTAATGTGGTTACGGTTGATTTACCATTGGTACCGGTTATGGCAATCACAGGCACTTTTACTTCACGAGCTAAACATTCAATATCACCAAAAATGGGCAAGCCCATCTGTTTTGCATGCTGCATTACAGGATGATCTAACGCTACACCAGGGCTTGAAATGATAGCGGTTAATTGCTTATAAAGTGTTTCAGGCACACTTTCTGAAAAAACATCTACATCTGGAAATTCGTGATTAAAATCAGCTAATCCGCTGGGCGATACACGCGTATCGAATGCCACAAAAGATAAATTACGTCGCTTTAAAAAACGCGCAATCGAATGCCCTGTTTTGCCAAGACCTGCAATTAAATAAAGCGATGAATGCATCAGTTTTTGCTCCTAACGAAGTTTTAATGTTGCCAAACCACATAAAACAAAAACAACGGTAATAATCCAAAAACGTACGATTACTTTAGGTTCAGACCAGCCTTTTAACTCAAAATGATGGTGAAGCGGTGCCATACGAAACAATCGCTTGCCACCTGTATATTTAAAATAGCTTACCTGTAGAATGACAGATAAGGTTTCAATAACAAATAACCCACCCATAATTAATAACACTAGCTCTTGACGAACAACAATAGCAACGGTACCTAATGCCGCACCTAACGCCAACGAGCCAACATCACCCATAAAAATTTGAGCAGGATAGCTATTGTACCAAAGAAATCCTAAGCCTGCGCCTAAGAGTGAAGAACAAAAAATAGTAAGCTCACCTGTATTTGGCACAAAAGGAATCGACAAATAATGAGCATATACAGCATTGCTAGATACGTACGCAAACACACCCAATGCTCCAGCCACCATAACAATCGGCATAATCGCCAATCCATCTAGACCATCGGTCAAATTTACGGCATTACTACTCCCTACAATCACAAAATAAGCCAATATAGGGAATAGTGGACCTAAATTAATCAAGCAATTTTTAAAAAAAGGAACCGTGAGTTGCGTATGAATAGGCATGTTTGCATTAAAATAAAGGTAACAAACAGCAATAATTGCAATGCATGATTGCCAAAAAAATTTGCGTCGACCTGATAAGCCTTTACTGTTTTTTAATACCAATTTTCGATAATCATCAACCCAACCGATTAAACCAAACCCCAGGGTCACCAACAGCACAAGCCATAAGTTTGTTTGATGAAGATCACACCACAGCAGGCAACTAACCGTTACAGCAAGCAAAATTAATACGCCACCCATGGTTGGCGTTCCCGCTTTTGATAAATGCGTTTTAGGGCCATCATCACGAACCATTTGACCAATTTGCAATCGTTGTAACCAACGTATCATTAATGGACCACAAAAAAGACCGACCATTAACGCTGTTAACGCGGCTAATATAGAACGAAACGTCAGGTATTGAAACACTCGAAAAGCATGGTGTTGTTCTTGTAATAATTGTGTTATCCAGTAAAGCATAGTTTGTCTACCTGAGTTAACTTAAAAAATGGGTCGAAGCATATCATATCTGCAATCGACTTTGCGATGTTGCACATAAATACCTGAACATGCCATTTTTACGAACAACGTAAAGCAACCAGGAGCCGCATTTCAATTAAAAATCATTCTGGATTACTTCACTTAGTTCGCAAAGACACTTAACACACAGGAGATGCAATCAACCGTTTTACAATATTTTCCATGGCACTTGAACGTGACCCTTTAACCAGAATACTTGTTTGCGCATTTAAACAGGGCAGTAGATCTTGCACCAATGCATCTTGACTATGATAATGTTGAGCATGCGGACCAAAAGCACGTGTTGTTTCCTCGCTATGCCTACCAAAGGTAAACAACCTATCAATACCACAAGCGCGCGCAGCTAATCCTACCTTGCGATGATGTTCCTCACTCCAAGTACCTAGCTCACCCATGTCTCCAAACACAAAAATGCGTACACCAGAACGTGCTGACAAAACATGTAATGCGGTTAATACTGAATTTAAGTTTGCATTATAAGTATCATCTATAATTTGTGCCTGATGCAAGCCACTTATACATGCCATACGCCCAGCAACACCAGTAAATTGACATAGCCCTTTGGCTATATCAGCCAAGTCAATGTTTAAAGCATAGGCACATGCCGCGGCAGCGAGTGCATTGCTAATATTGTGAGATCCCGGCACATTTAATTGAATTAACGCCTCACCTTTTGGAGTCACCAAAGTAAATTCCGCACAATTTTCAGCATTAAAATGTATGTTTTTAGAATAAATATCCGTATTTTTTTTTGTTGAAAATCGATAGGTCTGTTTATGCGCTAAAATATCATCCCAAAAATGTGCATAGTTATCATCATCATTAACAACAGCGATACCATCTAAATTAACACCTTGATAAATCTCACCTTTAGCGCGAGCTACTCCATCAATGGATCCAAATCCTTCAATATGAGCTGGTGCAATATTATTAATTAAAGCCACCTGGGGTTTGACTATACGACAAGTATGAGCAATTTCTCCTAAACCACTAGCACCCAACTCAAAAACTGCATAACGATGGACGGAGGTTAACTGCAACACACTCAATGGCACTCCAATATGATTATTTAAATTGCCTGGTGTTGCAAATGATGGGCTAGGTAGAATCGAGGCTATCATTTCTTTAACTGTTGTTTTTCCATTGCTACCTGTTAATGCAATAACAGGACAATCCATATTTTGACGGTGTTCAATAGCCAACGTGGTTAATGCATGTAGAGTGTCTTCTACCACCAGTTGTGGAATGCTCAATTCAGGTATAACTCGTTGACACAAAACAGCAACAGCACCATGCTCGATGGCATCAGCAATAAACTGATGCCCATCAAAACGCGCACCTTGCATCACGACATATAAATTACCAGGCTTAACTTTGCGACTATCAATACAAATACCAGATAAAGGCACGTCCTCTTCGCAAACAAGATTGAGAACCCTTGCAATATTTAAAAGTGACAAGGTATTTTTTCTGTCAGAAAAATCATTACTCATTTCTTTTACCGGCGATAACAATTGATCATGACTCATCACGCAACCTCTGTTTGCTCATTGATTTCTTGAGTAATATTTAAGGATTGATAATAACGTTTCAAACTGTTCTCTGACAAAGGTTTACGTTGTTCATCAAGCAGATAGGTATCTAATTCTTCACTCAATTGCTTTGCTGTGTCCAGCATGATAGCAAAACGCTCCGTATCAATAGCGGCATGCCCTGAGGCTTGCATAAATAAACATAAACCACGCACACTAAATGCGCCAATATTTTGTAAATCAAACACGCCACTTGCCGTTGCTGCAGCTAAACTACATAAAACAGGCCCTTGGCCATTGGTGTTTTGGTGACGATGGAACAGCTGACCTTCTCCAAATCGCAAACCTGTGGCTAATAATGTTTGTAATAACTCATAACCGGCTAATTGTCTGTTATCTTTTGCTAATAAAAATATCATCGCTGATGCCGACGCACTGGTTGATGATCCACTATCTAATTTAGGTTTAGCATTATCTTGTTGAGGCGTAGAGGTTATGACAGGACTCATTTCTGGCTTTACAGCTGGTGTAATTGTTGCTGGCGCTGGTGCTGGCTCGCTGTTTATTTTTCGCACAGAGATAATGTCATCAAAATTTTCTTTAAGTGTAATTCCAACCGAAGGTGTTACGGGTGAAGCCGGTGTAACGGGAGGCGTTGGGGCATTACTTTTACGTCGTTCGTTCATCATTCGACCAATCGCAACGACAACTCCAACAAGCAACAAAATATTTAGGATCAAACTCCAGTTTGCTCGCATAATTTTAACTCCCACGTAACAGTTGATAAGTAATACATCACATATACTTATTAGACTTTATTGTGAGAAATAATGCTAGAAAAACTTCGCTACAACAGAATATCCACCCATTCAACAACCAAAGTGAATATTGAAAAGACATTTTTTACTATTTTAGGGGGTAAACAACAACTCACCCCCTAAACATGTTATGCAACTTTAGGAACATAACCTTTAATTTGCTGAGCAAATTGATGCAAGACTTCAAGTCCTGATTCTTCAGCTTGTTTACACCATTGTTGCAATGCATCCACTAACTCTTTTTGAGATGTTGCGGTTTTTAACCAAACATTCTGTAAAGATTGTCGATAGTTATAAACTAGTCTTAATTGCTCATAACGCTCTAATAATGCTTGCAAATGCGTATTCGCACGTGGTGAGAGTAAATCTTCCTGGCGACGTAACAAAACACCGGCGCGCTGGAACAATTTTTTATCATTTGTATTATCAATACTGGATTGTTTAATGTTTTTTAAAATCGGACACACAACACGTTTGTAATAATCCGACATCACTTGAAAACGATTACCAATCACAGCTTTTACTGTCTCCACATCCACACTCAACTTATTTTCATCTCGTGCTAATTGCGGTGGTAATTTTTTAACTTTGGCAAGGCCTAAAAACGACAAGCAACAAATATACATCCAGCCAATATCAAATTCCCACGGCTTAACAGAAAATTTAGCTGATGATGCAAACGTATGATGATTGTTATGCAATTCTTCTCCACCAATCCAAAATGCCCAAGGTATAAGATTGGTTGCAGCATCATGACATTCGAAATTACGATATCCCCAATAATGCCCAAGTCCATTCACAACACCAGCGGCCCAAACAGGAATCCACATCATTTGAATGGCCCAAATGGAAACACCAGGAATCCCAAATAGTAAAATATTAATAATAAGCATCAAGCGAACACCTAATCCTGAATGACGCGAATAAACATTACGCTCAATCCAATCATCTGGTGTACCGTGTGAATAGCGCTCTATCAATGCGCGATCTTTAGTCGCTTTAGAATACAACTCACGCCCTTCCCAAAATACTTTTTTAATACCAAACACAGCAGGACTGTGCGGATCGCCTTCAACATCACTACTTGCATGATGCTTACGATGAATAGCAACCCATTCAGCTGTAACCATGCCTGTAGTCATCCACAGCCAAAAACGAAAAAAATGGCTAATAATAGGATGCAATGTCAATGCACGATGGGTCTGATGGCGATGCAAATAAATAGTCACTGACGCAATCGTAATTTGAGTCAGTACTAGCGTTGCGATGACATATCCCCAGAAAGACAGATTTAAAACTCCAAAAATCATGACTTACCTCACTTTATGATAAAAACGACAATCAAAATAAACACCCATTAAAGCGCAAAATTAATCAATTTCATACTGTATTTACACAACAAGATGAACATAATATCACATTTTGTACAATTAGTCTTGCACCTACCCGGATTATGGCGGATAATTTTCTGAAAATCACTACAAGGGTCTTATTATGAATAATAAGTTACGAGATATTTGCAAACAAGCATTGATTAATCTTGGGCCTTATTTTTTATTGGGAATATTCATTACCTGCGTGATAGGCTTATTTATTCTGTCATATTATGTCTTGTTAGGTGGATTACTATTTGGTTTCGTTCTTTGGGTGGCAGCCTTTGTAAAGCGCCAGTTATTTTCGAAAAAAGAATCAATGCAAAAAACACGTGGACGGATTATTGATCATGATAAAAACCAGTAAAAAAGCAGGCTTAATACGAACATTATGGATTATTGTAATGTCCGCTTTATACACAGCAAACACCTGTGGTCAGGCCGCGTTAATGGGCTTATTTGGTTTAATTACTCGTGAATGGTGTGACAGCGCGCTACGTTCTTATGTTAAACGAATCCTAAACTTAGTTGATGCAACCTGTAGCGTTGTCAATCCTGATAATGTTCAACCCATACCAGGACAGCCTACGATTGTAATGTGTAATCACAGCAGTTTATATGATATTCCTTTAAGCTTGGTTGCTTTTCCCAGCCATACATTACGAATGCTTGCTAAAAAAGAATTATCAAAAATTCCTATTATGGGCCAAGGCATGGTAGCTGCTGAATTCCCTTTTATTGATAGACATAATCGCCAGCAAGCACAAGCTGATTTGGAATATGTTAAAGAGCTATTAGTCAGTGGCGTTTTAATGTGGATAGCACCTGAAGGTACGCGTTCTAAAACAGGCAAATTAGCTTCATTTAAAAAAGGCGGCTTTATCACCGCTATTCAAACCGGTGCTGTTATTATTCCTATGGGTATTCGGGGTGCTTATGATATTTTACCTGCAAAAACCCGTCATTTTAATTTGCATCAACACGTTGAAGTCCATATTGGAAAACCTGTTGATGCATCTGCATTTACAATCGAAAATAAAGACGCATTAATCGCGCTGGTTCATCAAGAAATGAAGGTTTTAGTGGGTGAGGCATAAAAGCCCCTGATGTGGACCATAAAGCTACGCTTTGTTGTCCACACTACGCTTGCTTAACGCTTGCACCACGACATCGGGTACAAATTCCGCCACATCTCCACCTAGCACTGCAATTTCACGTACAAGTGTTGATGAGATAAACATAAAACGTTCTGACGGTGTTAAAAACATGGTTTCAATGTTTTTAGATAACTTTCGATTCATACCGGCCAATTGAAATTCATATTCAAAATCAGATACCGCTCTTAATCCTCGAAGGATAATCAGCCCTCGCTGTTCTTGAACGAAATTAATCAGTAAATTATTAAAACCAACCACACTCACACCGGGCAACTCTTTAACCGCGTCTTGCACAAACTCGATACGCTCTGCCAATGAAAAAAACGGCCGTTTATTACTGTTACTCGCTACAGCCACAACCAGTTCTGGAAAAATTTTAGCGGCTCTTTTAATAATATCAAGATGACCATTGGTCACAGGATCAAAGGTTCCTGGATAAATTGCTTTACAATTCATAATACGACACGTTAATTGAATATTTCTTAAGTCTAGCGTATTGTTTAATGAAAGTAACCATTGAGATAAACATGTATCGTTTCAAAATAAGCTGTTTTTTTCTCGCTTGTATATTCAGTACGTATACTCACGCTTATCAACCATCCAACACATCAAAAAGCCCTGCAAGCGTAATATCATCATGGGAATTATCTGGAGCAATTGCCGCTAAAAACAACAAAAAAGGTTGGACAGCTTCACTGAATTGGAAACAACAAGGACCCAATCGATATCAAATTCGTTTATTTGGTCCACTGGGTGGTGGTACGGTCATCATTGAAAAACGAGGAGGACGAATTTTATTTCGTGATGGATCAAAACAAACCTTCTCAAATAATGCGGATGAACTACTACAAAAAACAACAGGCGTGCGTTTACCCGTAAAAGCATTATATTATTGGGTCCGAGGCATACCTGCGCCAGGTGGCGTGCAATCAGAGCAACGTGATGCTAATCATTATTTAACCGCGTTCACTCAAGCAGGATATACGGTTAATTATACAGCATTTACCTCCATAAAAGGGATGATATTACCTAGCAAAATTCGCCTACAAGGACATGGTGTATTAATTAAATTGGTGATTAAACGCTGGAATATCTAATACGCTTAGAAAGCACATAAGGTGGATAAAGAAACACTCGTAACGTATCCACCGACTAAACGCCCACAAGCACTTAGGCCCGGGAAAAATCAAACGAAAGTGTTTCTGCTATAGTGCGTTTCTCGAGTGCAATGGCAAGCAATCGGTCTATACCTAAAGCCACCCCACTACAAGCAGGCAAACCATGGTCCATGGCTTGCAATAAATATTCATCAGGAGGACTGTCTGGCAGACCTCGTTCTTTTCTTGCGATTACATCCTTGTTAAACCGTGCACGCTGAGCATCAACATCGGTTAACTCGTGAAAACCATTAGCAAGCTCCACACCTTTATAATATACCTCAAAACGTTCGGCTACACCGTGTTTAACTTGTGCCAAAGCAGCTTGAGTCACAGGAAAATCATACACAGCAACAGGTGCGGATTTCTTCGCTAAAAAAGGCTCAACAACATGACTCATTAATAAAAATAAATATTGATCATAATCGTCTTCTGATTCAGATAAAACATTATCTAATTCAAAACGACCTAACACCTCTTTTGCAGTAGAAATAGAAGCAGCCATTGGATCAAAATCACACGCGTCAAGAAAGGCTTGCTGATAGGTTATTTTAATCATCGGCTCACAACCTAACACATGTTGTAGCAACGCATTCATTTCTAACATTAGGTCATGATGATCAATGCCGAGTTGATACCATTCCAATAATGTAAACTCAGGGTTATGCCAACGACCGAGCTCATCATCTCTAAATACACGTGCTAATTGAAAAATAGCGCCACTGCCTGCTGCTAATAATCGCTTCATGTGATACTCAGGCGATGTTTGTAAACAAAACAACTCCCCTCTAAAGCATGCTTTAATATTTGCTAAATAAACATCCGTAATCCCATAACGCGCCATAATCGGCGTTTCAACTTCAAGATAATGACGCTCATTAAAAAAATGACGAATTAGTTTCAAGAGGTGAGCACGTTCACGCAACGCGGTCATAGATGCAGAAGGTTGCCATGAATTGGGCATAACATCACTCAACGATAAATTAATAAAACATACCTAACTCAAGCTTTGCCGCTTCAGTCATTCGCTCATTTGTCCATGGTGGCTCCCACACCAACTCCACAGAACAATCGGTAATTCCCTCAACCTCATTTACAGCTTTTTCAACAGTACCGGGAAAGGTTTGAGCAACAGGACATCCGGGAGATGTCAATGTCATTTGAATAAATACATGTTTATTTTCATCAATGCGTATGTCATAGATCAAACCCAGATCATAAATATTCACCGGAATTTCAGGATCAAATACCGTTTTAAGACCAGCAATCACAGACTCTTTTAATTCATCAGCCGTTAGTTTTTTATTAAAACCAAACATATTAATTCTCCGTGCAAACACAAGCTGGATCTTTTTTTAAAGCCGCTTCTAGCGTATGCCAGGCAAGTGTTGCGCATTTTACACGGGCAGGAAATGCACGCACACCAGCCAGGACTGTTAATTTATCAAATTCTAATTCAGGAATAATTGCATCCTGGGTTAACATCGCATGAAAGCGCTCAAACAATTGATGTGCTTGTTCAATGGTTTGCCCTATCATGGCATCAGTCATTAACGATGCGGATGCTTGAGAGATAGCACAACCACAACCAACAAAACTAACATCTCGTACGATATTACTTTCAATTTGCACATAAACTGTTAGTTTATCCCCACACAAAGGATTGAATCCTCGTGCTTGGCTGGTTGCATGAGTCATCTCGCGATGATTTCTTGGGTTGCGATTATGGTCAATAATAATTTCTTGGTACAGCTCACGTAAATCCATCATCAGGCAAAAACCTCTATTACTTTGTGTAGTGCATCAACACACGTATCAATTTCTTGTTCTGTATTATAAAACGATAACGACATTCGATTGGTTGCAGCCACCTGCAAAAAATCCATTAATGGCATAGCACAATGATGTCCACTGCGAATTGCAATGCCTTGGCTGTCAAGAATGGTCGCTACATCATGAGCATGGATTGTGCCATGGATAAAGGAAATAATAGGTACTTTTTCTTTAGCAGTGCCTATTAAATTATAACCTTTAATAGATTGAAAAGCGCGTGTTGCATAAGCCAACAAATGCGCTTCATACGCCACAATGGCTTCCAAATCCAATGAACCCAAATAATCAATTGCAGCACCTAGCCCTATTACACCGGCAATATTAGGGGTTCCTGCTTCAAATTTATACGGCAGTGGTGCATATTCTGTGGAATCAAACGTAACGTAATTGATCATCTCACCGCCACCTTGATAAGGCATCATGTCTTCAAGTAACGACTCACGCCCCCACAACACGCCAATACCCGTAGGACCATACATTTTATGGCCTGAAAACGCATAAAAATCACAACCCAATGCCTGCACATCAATAGGCATATGCGCTGTAGATTGAGCGCCATCAAGTAACACATACGCTCCATGTGCATGAGCCATTTCAATCATTTTTTTAACAGGATTAATTGTGCCTAAAGCATTAGATGCATAATTAATCGCTACAAATTTGGTTTTATTTGATAATTTTTTTTCAAATTCATCGAGTAAGATGTCACCATCAAATGAAATCGGTGCAACTTGTAAAACAGCTCCTGTTTTATTGCACACGAGCTGCCATGGTACAATATTGGAATGATGCTCTAGTTGTGTAATTAAAATTTCATCATCAGGAGACAACAAAGGGGCTACAAAACTTTGTGCAACTAAATTGATAGCCTCTGTTGTACCACGTACAAAAATACACTCACGCACAGACGATGCGTTAATAAAACGGCGAACTTTTTCACGCACACCCTCATATTGTAATGTTGCACGTGAGCTAAGCGCGTGTACACCACGGTGTACGTTTGCATTATCATGCATATAATAATGCGTAATTGCATCAATAACCGATTGAGGTTTTTGCGTTGTTGCAGCATTGTCAAAATAAATCAGCGGATAACCATTCACCGTTTGATGTAAAACGGGAAAATCTTGTCTTATTGCATTAATATCCAAAGTACTGATCAACGCTGCGGCTTTATTCATCATTTTCCTTTTTAAACATCATATGCTAGCAATCTAAGATATCAACATGGACTAGATTCTCCCCTTACGCCAGGAAAATACATCTCAATCTTGAATATAAAAACTTATCTTGTAGCCTATCTAGACAATGGATACATCACTTTATTTGCTTGTTTAATAACGAGCTTAACCACGATAAAAGTGTTTTATCTGTTATGACTCGTAAATTTTCTGCAGCAAAGGCTTGAATCAAATATTGACTTGCTTCTGCATGCTCAATACCTCGTGTCGCTAAATAAAATAACGCATCTTCATCCAACTGTCCCACTGTAGCACCATGTGTACAAACAACATCATCTGCAAATATTTCCAATTGAGGTTTGGTATCAATTTCTGCATCAAGTGATAAAAGTAGATTTTTATTTTGTTGTTTAGCATCTGTATGCTGAGCATCTTTAGCAACAATCACTTTGCCATTAAACACCGCGCGCGCGCGTCCAGTTAAAATTCCCTTGTAATCCTGGGCACTAGTACAATCAGCAACCAAATGTTTCACCACGGTATGATGATCTACATGTTGGCCATCAGCTGGAGCATACACGCCATTCATCGAACAATGCGCTTTTCGCTCTTGCAAATTAAACGTAATATCACAACGAACCAGTTTGCCACCAAAACTAAACGAATGATTATTAAATTCACTTTTTGTTGATTGATTAACGGCAAGATGGGCTATATGCGTTGCCTGTTTACTTTCACGCTGCACTTTATAATGGGTTACAGACGCATGTGCAGCTAAATGAACCTCAGTAATAACGCTAGTAAAATAATCAACTGCTGTTTCACCTTGATAATCTTCTATCACTGTTGCAACACTATTTTCTTCAGCCACAATTAAATGCCGCACAAAATTTGCTTGTTGATTTTTATCTTGCCAGTGACTGATTAAAATAGGCAAGTCAAGCACAACATCTTTGGGTAAATAGATAAATACCCCACACTGCATCATTGCGGTATTCAGTGCGTGAAAGGCATGCTCTGTTTTTAAAATCTTATCCAAATGCGGCTTAACTAAGTCAGCATGGGTTGTGAGTGCTTGCAATAAAGGAAGAACTAACACACCTGTTGGCAAGTTTTTTATCAATGAATCTACATCAGATATCATACCATTCACAATAGAGATGGTATGGCATTGAATTGGAAAATCGATATCTGTACGTTGACTCATAACAGGAGGAGCCAATACCGCAGACGCTGCAACAAAACGTTTTTTAAGGAACGATTCAACAGAGGTATATTTCCAATCTTCTGTTTTACGAGTCGGAAAATTTAATCGTTGAAAATCAGCTCGTGCATTGTCTTGAATGGCTGCTAACCAAGTTATATTAGACGCACATGATTCGGCTTGTTGTTGGTAAAAATCAGTGATGTCGCTCATGCCTGTTCCATCTCCTCCAGCCAACTATAGCCTTTATCTTCTAATTCAAGTGCTAATGATTTATCGCCTGATTTAATGATACGACCATTTGCTAATACGTGAATAAAGTCAGGTTCAATATAGTTAAGTAAGCGCTGATAGTGAGTTACTAGAATAATCGCTCTCTCAGGTGATCGCATCGCATTAATGCCTTCAGAAATGATCCGTAACGCATCAATATCTAACCCTGAGTCCGTTTCATCAAGGATTGCAAGCTTAGGTTCTAACGCCGCCATTTGCAAAATTTCGTTACGCTTTTTTTCACCACCAGAAAAACCTTCGTTAATACTGCGATACAAAAAGCTTTCATCCATATCTAATAACTTACATTTAGCACGAATAAAACTTAAAAACTCAATGGCATCCATTGGTTTTTTGCCCTGTCCTGTGCGAATGGCATTGACCGATGCTTTAAGGAAATTAATGTTCGTTACGCCTGGAATTTCCAATGGGTATTGAAACGACATAAAGATACCCGCTTTGGCGCGCTCAGCAGGAGATAAGGGTAATAAATCTTGTCCTGCATAAACCATCTCACCACCGGTCACAT
>CAZNVR010000027.1:0-14603 GCA_964576655.1 uncultured Legionella sp.
TAGAGTTATCGATGTCATTACCCAAAACATTCCAGGATATTATTTTAACATTGCAACAATTTTGGGCTGCACAAGGTTGTGTGCTGTTGCAACCACTGGACATGGAAGTAGGTGCAGGTACGTTTCATCCTGCAACATTTTTGCGAGCCATAGGGCCTGAGCCATGGTCAACCGCATATGTACAACCCTGTCGTCGTCCAACAGATGGCCGATATGGTGAAAATCCTAACCGATTACAACATTATTACCAATTTCAAGTCATCTTAAAGCCATCGCCTTTAAATATTCAGGAGACCTATCTTGATTCCTTGCGTGCATTGGGGATTGATCCACTAACAGATGATATTCGATTTGTGGAAGACAATTGGGAATCGCCTACGCTAGGGGCTTGGGGTTTAGGTTGGGAAGTGTGGCAAAATGGCATGGAAGTATCGCAATTTACCTATTTTCAACAAGTAGGTGGGTTGGCATGCAAGCCTGTGACGGGTGAGTTAACATATGGTCTTGAGCGTCTTGCTATGTCTATTTTAGGTGTGAATAGCATCTTTGATATTCCATGGACCCATACACCACAAGGTGTGGTTACTTATGGTGATGTGTTTCATCAAAATGAAGTGGAAATGTCTACTTATAATTTTGAGCACGCGAATGTGGATGTTTTGTTTCAGCAATTTGATTATTTTGAATCAGAATCACAACGATTAATCACAGCCCAACTACCATTGCCTGCTTATGAAATGGTACTAAAAGCATCTCATACCTTTAATTTATTAGATGCGCGCCATGCAATCTCCGTGACCGAACGACAACGCTATATTTTACGTGTTCGTCAATTATCCAGAGCGGTAGCACAAGCTTATTATGATGCGCGACAAGCGCTAGGTTTTCCATTGCAGGTGTCTCATGTTTAATGATTTATTGTTTGAAATAGGTACGGAAGAGCTTCCTTCTGGTGCGGTCAATCCTTTAGGTGTGGCTCTGGCTGCAAATATAACTCAAGGACTAACTAAAGCTAATTTAGCTTTTGGTCAAGTTTTGCATTTTGCAACTCCCAGACGAATTGCGGTTTTAATTAAACAAGTACAGCTAGAACAAGCCAGCTACATCATTTCTCGACGAGGACCGGCGCTGTCTGCAGCACTGGATGAAAAAGGAGAACCAACACCAGCATTGCTTGGTTTTGCTAAGTCATGTGGTGTTGGCGTTGAACACTTAACAACCATTGAAACGGACAAAGGTGCCTGGTGGATGTATGAATCAACACAACCAGGTATGAATACAAAAGACTTACTACCCGAAATATTAAGTGATGCCGTAGCTCATTTACCTATTCCTAAACCCATGCGATGGGGGGCTGGTACAGCTGAATTTGCGCGCCCTGTGCATTGGGCGTTATTGCTATTAGGTCAAGAGGTTATCTGCACTAACATTTTAGGGGTTACTACCGGGCAAATCAGTTATGGACACCGGTATCATCATCCTGAATCGTTAACTATTTTATCGCCAGAACATTATGAGTCTCAGTTGCAAGATGCCTTTGTTATAGCTAGCTTTTCAAAACGTCGTGCAATGATTGTTGAGCAAGTGACGGCTTTGACGCAAAAAGACAATAAAATTGCTATTATGCCCGAAGATTTATTGGATGAAGTGACATCGATTGTTGAATGGCCACAGGCCTTATTGGTTAATTTTGAAGAAGACTTTTTAAATGTACCGGCAGAGGCTTTGATTGCAGCCATGCAGTCCCATCAAAAATGTTTTGCATTGCGTGATCAAAACAATCAATTATTGCCACAATTTGTGACCATCGCCAATATCATGAGCCGAAATCCCCAACAAGTGATTACAGGCAATGAAAGTGTTATGCGGGCGCGTTTAAGTGATGCTGCTTTTTTCTTTCATCAAGATAAAAAACAACCCTTGATTCATCATCAAGCATCCACAGAGCGAGTATTGTTTCAAAAACAATTAGGCAGTCTTGCGGACAAAGCACGTCGAGTTCAAGACGCGATGCGCCATTACGCGGAAATACTTCATCTGAATTTAAATGAAGCCAATCGCGCAGCTGAATTAAGTAAATGTGATTTAATGACAGGTATGGTGGGAGAGTTTCCTGAGTTACAAGGGTTAATGGGATATTACTATGCACTAGCGGATGGGGAAACTCCTGCTGTTGCTCATGCATTAAATGAACAATATATGCCTCGTTTTGCCGCAGATGAATTACCAGCATCAACTCTAGGACTTGCTTTATCGCTAGCGGATAGACTAGATACATTGGTTGGGACGTTTTCGATAGGTCAAAAGCCATCAGGTACAAAAGATCCGTTTAAATTAAGACGTCATGCATTGGCTGTGGTGAGGATACTTATTGCAATACCTACGCCATTAAATTTATCTCACCTGATTGAAAAAGCCTTCTTGGCATATGGTCAGAACATTGCAAAAAATGAGTCGGCATTAATAGAATTACATTCATTTATTTTAGATCGCATGCAATCGTATTATCAAACGCAAGGTATTGCGCCTTCTTTGTTTTATGCGGCACGAGCGCGAGAAAATGAATGGCTCTATGATATAGATAAGCGTGTGAAGGCCTTAAATGATTTTATGGAGTTGCCGGATGCTCAAGCATTAGCAGCTGCGTGTAAGCGCGTTAATAATATTTTACATAACGCCTCTTTACAATTTGATCATCAAATGGTCGATGTCGCTCGATTCATTGAGCCAGCTGAAAAAAACTTGTTTGAACGTATTTTATTAGTTGAAGAATCAATCGCTCCTTTTTATCAGGCAAAAGATTACGGCTCTGTTTTAAGCCAATTGGCTAGCCTGCGTGAATCACTGGATGCTTTTTTTGAGCATGTCATGGTGATGGTCGATGATGTGGATTTAAGAACCAATCGATTGCATGTATTGCTTAAATTGCAACATGTATTGCAAGGGGTAGCAGATATTTCATTGTTACAGATCTCAGCATGAAAAATCTGATTATTCTTGATAGAGATGGCATTATTAATAAAGACTCCATGCATTATATTAAATCGCCAGAGGAGTTTATTTTATTGCCATCCAGTGCGCACGCGATTGCTCGTTTAACCTCTGCGGGCTTTTGCGTGGCTGTTGCAACTAATCAGTCAGGGATTGCTCGAGGTTTGTATGATGAGTCTCAATTAAATGCCATTCATAAAAAAATGTTGGATAGTGTTGAGGCGTTAGGCGGGCGTATTGACGCGATTGAATATTGCCCGCATATGCCTGATTCTGGTTGTATGTGTCGTAAACCTAGTCCAGGTTTGCTGATAAACATAGCTAAGCGTTTAAGGTGTTCATTATCAAATGTACCTTTTGTTGGCGATAGGATTTCAGATATTCAAGCGGCGCAAGCAGCTGGAGCACTACCGATTATGGTGTTGTCATCCATGACAGATCAAACGCTTTTAATCAATTACCCCGATGTCCCTGTGTTTAATTCATTAGCGGACTATGTTGAAGATTTACTCTCGAAATGATAAATGCAATTGGTTTTGATTCAGATGAGTTAGAAGCACGTGCTCAAATGATAGCGAAAAATTATAATTTACACATAGATCATGTAGTGTTACCTCGTTTAAATGTCACATCAGATAAACTTGTTTTAATATCAAATGAATTTACTCCCTTATTTGTTGATTTTAATAGTGAGAGCATTCAAAAAAGACGAGTTGATGGCAAAAAACAAGGACTAATACGAGCATGTAAACCGGCGCCTGGCATGCGCATTTTTGATGCAACGGCAGGCTGGGGTAGAGACGCTGCAATGCTTGCCAGTTTTGGGGCAACCGTTGTGATGATTGAGCGTCAGCCTGTTATGGCTGCATTATTAACCGATGGAATACATCGCCTTGCTCATGACTCTAAATTAAATCTTTCACTGCTCTGTGATGATGCGAAACATTATTTACAACAACTCGCTGTAAAAGATTTTCCCGATGTTATTTATATTGATCCCATGCATCCTACACGCCAAAAATCGGCATTAGTTAAAAAAGATATGCAAATATTACAACAATTGATTGGTGCTGATAACGATGTAGAGGCGCTCATTCAACTGGCGATTCAACGCACAAAACAACGCGTTGTTGTTAAATGGCCCCAAAAACTTGCCCCTGTATTAACCCCAAATGCAAGTATTACCGGAAAAACTGTGCGATTTGATATTTATACCTAGGCATTTTATAGGTTAGGCTTTTGCCCAACGCATTGCATATGTGTCAATAGTAAACAGGCCTCTTTCATATCAGTAGACTCACCAGGTTGCCCTAGCTTCCTTCCGTAGCAGTTCAATAGAGATAACACCCTGGTTATCACTCTCTAAGGCGAGAGGGGGCGTTTATTTTCATCGGTTAACTCGTCACCTGATTGAGCATCATAAAATAAATCTTCATCTTCGCTGTCACTTTGCATGCTTTGATTCTTTTTCGTTTCATCTTTTAATTTTTTTTGAGGTAGGTCGTCATGGTGATTATCAAGGATATCTTCTTTCACTCCCGAATGAGCTTGTTTTGTAGCACTTGATATATGTGAATCATTTCGCATTTTCTGCTCTAGCATTTCGTGAGTAGAAACCATTTTAACTTGATTATTTGAAATACAGTCTTTAGCAAGCTCTGGTAAGCGATGAGCCTCCCCACGAATACTATCCAAGTTTTTTTCAAAATCAGTCTTGAGAGAAACTACACCGAAAGTCAGTGCGAACACGGCCATTTTTGCAAAAAACTCAGGCCAGCTACGATAGAACATCGACTGAGTATGAGCTTCTTCAATCGCTGCAGAGCATTTATCTTGAAAGACCTTAATGCCTGTATTCAAATCTTTTTCTTGAAATAAAGCAATTTTTGCTTGAGCTATTTTTTCGTTTAAATTTAATGCATATTTAACTTTTTTTCTTTTGTCACCCGTTATAAAATACATATTTGTCACAAAAGACAGGCCATGACTATCTAAGTGAATAGCTTTTTTATTGTCAGGTGAACCATCCCTTTGTTGTATCTGTATATCAGCTAACATTAAAATATTTTTCATATACGATTCAATATTGGATTGCTTCCAGATTTTTTTGCATGATTTTTTTTCATCGTACAAATTTTCGAATAGTTGTCTATCTTTTTCATTTCTACTGCAAATTAGACAACAAAGTATTCTTTCGAAAGGATTCGCATTAAGACAACCCGCAGGTCGAGAAAGAAGTTCTGTTGTTACAATCGGCGGCAATGTTTTAATTTTATTAAAAATATGATCTATTTTATTATCCCCTTGCTTAATATTATGATGAATCAAAGACAAAGAACTCCATAAGTTTGCTACATCTTCTTCACTTAAACGAATACCCGATTCGATTAAAAAATCTAAATTTGTTTTTATTTCCTCATTTGAACTAATAAATCTGCTCATTATTGCAAATAATATAGAACCAGCATTTTTATTCTCAAATAATTGTTGACGCTCTGGTTGCGATAAAGTCATTAGCTCAGGTAAACAATCTGTAAAACCACCATTACCATGTATATCAATAATTCTCTGTAAGTCATCTCTTGCCTTGCCATAATCCTTTTCTATAAGATTAACAGACAGCGATTTTTTTAAATCCGATAGGGGACTCCATTTTTGCGCAATTTTCAAGCGATCTGATAAGTTCAAAGTATCTAGAATCGCTTTTTTTTCTTCATCGCTACTCGCTAATCGATACATGGATGCGTCTAATTGCTCTATTAGTTTTATGCGGCAATCAGGGTGTAGCACCTTCAAAACATCGAGCAATTGCTGATGCTCTTTAAACAGCATATCTAATCGAGAGCCTATTGCACCGATAATAATAGATTGATTTTTCATTTGAATTTGGCTTGGGCCTCCACCAGAGGCATAATTCAATATCGATGAATCAGGCAAATTATAATCATAATTTAAAGTGGTTAAAATAAGTTCCAGTTGATCGATACTTTCAAACAATGTTCCTAAGTATTGATCATGGTCTAATTTTTCAAGCAATTGTTGTTGAGCTTTAACAATCGACAATCGTTCATGAAACGACATATCAGTAAGCAAGCGGAGCCCAAGGGGATCATTCATCTCTGTGCGCGGTTTAAATCCATTAAGCAGGCTTAAAACATTAACCAGTTCGTCCCCATTTTTAATTAGATTTTGGCAGTGTTCTTTTTCTACCAGTTCGATGCATGCTTTAACCTCGTCAATCGTCATTTGTTTTAAAAGAACACAGAATCGCTCATTAGTTTGGACCAACTGACCGACATAATTTAAAATAAAATGTATCATTTTGTTTCTAGATTTTAAATTCCCACCAGGGTTTAATATTTCATTCCATTTCTGCGGATCATCTAGAAGTTTTATTATGTATTCTTCTCCTAAACAATCTCCCAATGACACTCCCTCATCTAAAGTTAAACAACCAAGAGCATTATACAATTGTTTATCATTTTTAATGATATCTTGAAGCTTTTGGGGGGCAATACCTCGGAGTAGCTCGGTGTGGTTTGTTGTATAATCGTATTTTTCTTTAGGAATTAACAATAAAAAATAAAGCAAATCATTATAGTCGTTAATGATTCTGCAGAACGTAGTCCAACCGATTGTATCAATAAGATGTTTAGCTATTTTTGGATCGCAAATAACGTGAGCTAGCCAATCTTTATGCAACGTTACCAAAGCGCTTATTTTTTGCTGATATTCCCGAGAAAGCTGTCGCTGTTGCGGCTGGATCAGTTGATTTAAATCCTTTTCGACTGTCTCAAGCATCTTCACATGTGTGTCAAATCGCTTTGATGTCTCTTCATCGGGGTTGAAGGTAAGAAAAATATGAGACCATTTAGTCAGTCCATAAGTAAGCCTTTTGACGTATTCATCACCTAATTTATTAAAAAAATCTCCTAGCACTTGAGGATGTATGCAATTGAGAACACTGATCAACTGGCTATAATTTGAAATCATCTCTTGGAGATTGTTTGTATCTAAATGTTGTATAAGCGCTCTTTGTTCGTCTCCATTAGAAGAGTTAAATAATGTACTCGGTGTTATTAACGATAAAATACGTATCAAATTATTTGTTCCATTTTGGGTCGTATTGTTAATCATCATCAAAAACTTATCCCAGCCGAATCTTTCTACAAGACGGCTAACCATCCGTGCATCACTGATATAATTGCAAAACGATTCTTTATGTGACGTCATCAATTGCTGAATTTGATCCCATTTTTCATCATCAATCAACTGTTTCAGATTGTCCAATGCTGTAGTCATTTGACGTCCTATTTTATATGATTATAAAAATAGTAGACCATATTTAAGCAATATGCATTAAAAATAAATAGTGCGTCATGCGGAGGAGCTTGCGACGAAGTATCTCCTAAAATTAAGGAGATGTTTCCCTATTCTCAACATGACGTACCCATTTTATTGATGAATCTAAGCAGTATGGATTTCCTCCTGCCATCATAGCCCAAACAATTCTGGCATTTTTATTAGCTAAAGCGACATCAGCTTTGTTCATATGCAGTTATGACTCATTTGAGTAACCCCACCAGGTTGACTCGGTGGGGCTACTCATAAGGCCTCTTTTTATCAAGTCATTGATCGAAAGGTCCGTTTTGAATCTCCAAATATTGATACTTGATTAGCCAACGTTTGTTGAGGAACATCAGCAAAAGCAAACATACCGCCACGACTCACACGAACAGCCGCAGGAGCAAATGATACACCGCCAGACCCAAGATGAGTTGTGCAGCGAGCATTGGTTACTCGTCCGTTATCATTAAAAATTGAACCGATTGTTGGAAAACCATCATAAGCAACAGCACGAGATCCTACCCAACGCTCTGCAATACCTCGATCCTCTAGTGCCTTCATATCCGCTAACGTAAGCTGTGTATCCCGAGTTGGTTTTTCTAAAGCCCACGATACAAATTCAGGTAAAATCTCATTGATGATATTTAATTGTAAGATATTTTTGTTCATAGCAAAGTCTTGATCTTTATGGGGTTGTTGATCACCATAAAATGCTTTTGTACCACCAATACCAATAAAAATCTGATTATCAACAAATCGTGCTTGCCATGCTACTCCAAAGCCGTTTCGATGAATTTCCATCCATTGATTAAATGTTGTGTAAGCTAGGAGCTTATCTACTGGTATATCAATACGCAGTACAAGTGACGCACCTGCAAACCGAGCGTATTCGGGCTCAGAAAATCCAAGGCTTTTGAGAGTACCTACCGCTTCTCCTGGACAAAACACATAATCAGAGTCTGAGTATGGATGTTTGTTATGTTTGAAAGAAGGTTTTTCAAAAAATTTCAACCCATTTATTTTACTAAACGATGTTTCATAGGTGACTGCTTTAACACATCTTTCTAGTTTTAATCGAAAGCAATGTTTTGTTATTCCAGCATCATTCGTATAGGTGCCCATAACCTTTTCCAAGTAATCATAGAAAAGTGGCAAAAATTTCTGTGTGTTAATGCAACCACCGGGGCGCCATAAAGCAACAGTATCGCTTTTCCAAACACGTGGTGAGCCAGTGGTCATTTTTTCAGACTGCGCCTGACAAAATTCTTTGAGAAAAGAATCAAGATGTTCTACTTCATCAGGGGATAATATTCGGCAATCGCTATATCCTAAGCTTTCATAGTCCGACTTCATTTCGTTTGCTTTACGAATAGCATCTGGAACTCCGTAAATGAGGTCAATACGGTATCCATCCTGTAATGTTTGTTCCTGTGGGTTTCTGCGCTCACGACATGGATTAAAATTAGAAGCGTTCAAAATGTCTTTTAATTCAGCATCGCCATAGTCATACATGTCTTGCCATAAATCCATGCTCATCTTACCCAGGGCAAGTAATGTTTCCGTACGTGCTTGATATCCTGCTTCATCTTGGCCGTACGCCTCGACAGCATGTATAAAATCATCCGCGGAGCGGGAATCATTGACATCAGGTACGTCATCAACACGAATCCCACCCGGCTCAGTAAATAAAAGGCGTAATTTTTTAATTAATTCTGGCGCTTTTGGCACAACAGAAAGGATTTCATCCGGCGTTAAGCTGGGAACAAGGTGGGCTATGGTTGTTTCTTCTTTTGTCCGGTTTTTCTCAAAGATGGTCACACGAATGCGCTCTCCTCGTTGGCTTGCTTCCAAATAGGCATAATAGGCTTCTAAAAGACCTATAATTCCACCACCAATAATGGTCAACTTACTTTTGGGATAATTTGGCCTGGCAGGGGCTATCGCTTTTATTTCATGAAGATGTGTCATAAATCTCTCGTTAGTTTCAATTCAAAAAGCGATCATATATTGTCATTTTATTAATGATAATATACCTATTGTGCAATACACTGTTTTATATATTGAACAATAAAAGATATAAAAATGAGCCGATTGAACCAAATGGAAATATTCTACTATGTCGCAACTGAAAACAGTTTTTCAAAAGCTGCTATCAAATTAGGATTATCAAAGGGGTATGTAAGTTTGCAGATGAATGTTTTAGAGACGAGTCTCGGCGCTAAATTAATTCATAGAACAACACGTCGATTAAATTTAACCGAAGCTGGCCATGCATTTTTTGATTCTTGTAGTAAAATTATTGAAGAAAAAAATACGGCGCAATCTGTGATTGAACACCTCAAGGAAGAACCTGTAGGACAATTACGTATTACTGCTGCACCCTCATTGACAGCGCATATATTACCGGGATTTTTAACTCAGTTCCCGAATATTGATATTCTTCTTGAAGCAACGCCAAGGGTGTTAGATTTAATTGAAGAAGGAATTGATATTGCCATTCGATTTACTTTTGAACCAGATGAACGTTTAATTGCAAAAAAAATTGGAGAGGTCGCTTTTATTTTGTGTGCTTCACCTGAATATCTTGCGACTCACGGGACACCTGAGGTGCCTGAGGATCTCTCTTATTTTAAGTGCTTAGAGTATTCTTTAGTCCCCAAGTATGATTTAAAGTGGCGTTTTATGTATAAAAACGTTGAAAGGACGATAAATCTAAAAGGCCATTTAGTGTCAAATAATGATAGTATTATTTATGAGGCATTAATTGCAGGCAAGGGGCTTGCTTTTTTACCTGATTATATTGTTCGCTCTGCAGTGATAGAAAAAAAATTAGAGCCGGTTTTAAAAGAATATCAAATGCCTAATACACCTATTTATGCGGTTTATCCTAGTTTAAAATATAAATCACCCAAGATATCTGCGTTTGTTCAATATTTAGCTGAGATTTTAAAAACGCTTTAATCAGGGCAATATCATGTGTGTTTTAAAAATGAACCCATCTCGTCTTTACGAGCGTATAGACCGGGGCTGAAAAACGTTCCGAACCAACTTGCGTCTCTGCGAGCCAAAGGCGAAGCAGAGCGATTTGTAATTACAAATCTGAACACGCTTGCTTCGCTAACGTTTGCCAAGACGAAATTTCACACTCAGCGAGGTAATATTGATCCACTCACGTGAACACATGCTGTTAATATAGATAGAGGTTAATTTATTTTAAACATTTCTTATTGATTAAAACATATCTAGCTCTTCTTTAAGTCTTTTTTCTTCGTTAAGCTCTTCAATACGTCGTCGTCTTTCAAGTTTTGTACTAGGGCAGGTGTTAATATGTTCTGAAGATTCGTTTAATTTATCAAACGAATCGTTTAATCCATTGTTTTTTACAGTCCGTTGTTTGCTCATCATCTATCCTTATGATTTATTTCATAAAATAAAGTAACAGAATTTTTAATAGAGTAACAGTATTATTTGTTACTCATGTATCGAGCGTGTGTTGTTTAAATGATCGATTAACTCATCGCTTGATATTTCACCCATCATGCGTAATGCAGGTAACTCCTTGCCGGTTGAATCAAAGAATAAAAACGCAGGAGGAGCTACTACATTAAAATAATTAAGTAGTTCATGACTGTCAGCATCATTAGCGCTTAAATCAATGGTTAATAGAATAAATGGTTCGAGTGCTTTTTCAACCTGTTGATCTCGTAATACGGTTGATGAAATAACTTTACATGAAGCACACCAATCAGCATAAAAATCAACAACGACTGGTTTACCTTGTTTGGCTGCATCCATGAGTAATTGCATGGTTTTAGTTAATGTCGTTACCTTTGAGGACTGTGGCATTTGCTCATTGATGTGTTCCGATTGAAGCGGATGTAAAGGGTTGTTATGGCCTTGGCTTGCGCCGATTAAAATTAACAGCCCATACGCGATTAGGATGAATCCTGCACCTTGATTGAATTTCTCTAATCGTGATTTAGCACGGGATAACGCACCTAAGTAGATCCCTGAAAAAATTAAGAGACAAGCCCATAGTGCCATGGTTAATAATGCAGGTAACAGGCGTTCTAATAAATAAATCGCAACAGCCAATAACACCACACCAAAAAATGCTTTGACCTCATTCATCCATTTGCCCGCACGAGGTAATAATTTACCTGCTGAGGTGCCAATTAATAGTAAAGGCGTCCCCATCCCTAAGCCTAAAAAAAACAAAGATAAAATACCTAAACCGATATTGCCTTCATGAGCAATATAACCCAATACACCGATTAAGGGTGCTGTAACACAAGGGGATAGAATAAGAATGGATAAGCATCCCATAATGGCGGCACTTAAATAATGCCCACCATGTTGACTACGTGTAATATTCGCCATTTTGTTTTGTAACGATAGAGGCAGGCGAAGTTCATAAACGTTAAACATCGATAGTGCTAATAAAACAAACATCACACTAAACAATCCGATTGCCCAAGGAGATTGCATGGCTATTTGTAAGTTATTGCCCATGAATGCAATCACAGCACCAATTACGCTGTATGTGATGGACATACTTAATACATAACTTAACGAGAGTAAAAAGGCTTTTTTGGTTGAGAGTTTAGAGCCATGCCCGACAATAATGCCTGACAAAACAGGAATCATAGGTAAAACGCAAGGAGTAAATGCCAAGAGAAAACCAAAACCAAAAAAACTAAAAATAATAAACCCCCAGTTATTCGTTGAAAATAAGGCTTCCAATTCGTGGGATGAGGCTTTTTTTTGTACTTAAAAGGGGTGTTTTTTCCAAGCGAGCCTGAGTTAATGCTTCTTTTTCATTAAACACAAGTGTAATAGTTGATTGTTGGGGGGGATAACAAAAGCCTTCATCTGAACAGCCTTGATAATTCATGTTAAGTGTATATTCGCCCGCGACTTTACTTAAAACAGGAATGATTAATGCGAGTTGTTTTCGATAAATATCATAACTATGTCCTTGAGCATCCTTTTTTTGAAGTGACGCTGGAAACACACGAGTGCCTAAACTGAGCTCAGCACTTGATGGTTCTGTTAGTTGAATACTTTTTTTGTATAGAAAAAATCCTTTTTTAATATGCCAATCAAAAGAAAATGAATTGGGATCAATCGTACGCACACTTACTTGAAAAATTGTATCGGCAGGAGGGGGATTAGAAAAGCCTGTTAACGATATGATACATAACAATAAAAACAGAGAATATTTTTTCATGAGAGCTCGTGTTTTTCAATAAACATATATTGTAGAATGCGAAACAAAAAAAACCTAAATATTTTTGTACCCCCCCTTGAAAAAGAAACCCATGCCCCCATCTATGTGTCATCAGCATCGTTCTAGAATGATGTGTAATCTGATAATGAATTATTTGTTTGTTACATCAATCAGGAGAAAATAAGTATGAAAATTCGTCCTTTACATGATCGTGTTGTTGTTCGTCGCATGGAAGAAGAGCGTACCTCAGCAGGTGGTATCGTGATTCCAGATAGCGCTGCTGAAAAACCTATGCGTGGAGAAGTTGTTGCTTTTGGTCCTGGTAAAAGCTTAGAAAACGGTGATGTACGTGCATTAGCTGTTAAAACAGGCGATGTTGTTCTGTTTGGCAAATATTCTGGTACTGAAGTAAAAATTGATGGTCAAGAATTGGTTGTTATGCGTGAAGACGACATCATGGGCATTATTGAAAAATAAGTGATACCCCCTCAATTTAAGTGGAGAAATAACAATGGCAAAAGAATTAAAATTTGGCGATGAAGCGCGTCAACAAATGTTAGCTGGTGTAAACGCATTAGCAAATGCAGTACAAGTAACCATGGGTCCACGTGGACGTAATGTTGTTTTAGAACGCTCTTATGGTGCACCTACTGTTACTAAAGACGGTGTGTCTGTTGCTAAAGAAATTGAATTTGAAGAGCGCTTTAAAAACATGGGCGCACAAATGGTTAAAGAAGTTGCTTCTAAAACATCTGATACAGCAGGTGATGGTACAACAACCGCAACCGTACTTGCTCGTTCCATTTTAGTTGAGGGTCATAAAGCTGTTGCTGCTGGTATGAATCCTATGGATCTTAAACGTGGTATTGATAAAGCAGTATTGGCTGTTACTAAACACCTGGAAGCTATGTCTAAACCTTGCAAAGATGGTAAAGCGATTGCACAAGTCGGTACTATCTCTGCAAATGCTGATGAAGCTGTCGGTTCTATTATTGCTGAAGCAATGGCAAAAGTAGGTAAAGAAGGTGTAATTACTGTTGAAGATGGCAATGGTTTAGAAAATGAATTAACTGTTGTTGAAGGTATGCAGTTTGACCGTGGTTACATTTCTCCATACTTCATCAACAATCAACAAAACATGACTGCAGAATTGGATCAACCGTTCATTTTGTTAGTTGATAAAAAGATTTCTAGCATCCGTGATATGTTATCTGTGTTAGAAGGCGTTGCTAAATCGGGTCGTCCTTTATTAATTATTGCCGAAGATGTTGAAGGTGAAGCGCTTGCTACATTAGTTGTTAATAACATGCGTGGTATTGTTAAAGTCTGTGCTGTTAAAGCGCCTGGGTTTGGTGATCGTCGTAAAGCGATGTTACAAGATATTGCTATTTTAACTAGCAGCCAAGTGATTTCTGAAGAAATTGGCAAAAGCCTTGAAGCAACAACCCTTGAAGATTTAGGTACTGCTAAACGTGTTGTTGTTACTAAAGAAAGCACTACAATTATCGATGGCGAAGGTAAAGCGACTGAAATTACCGATCGTATCGCTCAAATTCGTGCACAAATGGAAGAAACTTCATCTGACTACGATCGTGAAAAATTGCAAGAACGTGTTGCTAAATTAGCAGGCGGTGTTGCTGTGATTAAAGTAGGTGCTGCAACTGAATTTGAAATGAAAGAGAAAAAAGCTCGTGTTGAAGATGCATTGCATGCAACTCGTGCAGCAGTTGAAGAAGGAATTGTTGCAGGTGGTGGTGTAGCACTTGTTCGTGCTCAAAAAGCATTGGATGGTTTAAAAGGTGACAACCATGACCAGGATATGGGTATTGATATTCTACGTCGTGCAATTGAATCTCCACTACGTCAAATCGTTGCTAACGCAGGATATGAATCCTCTGTGGTTGTAAACAAAATTGCTGAAAATCAAGGCAATTATGGTTTTAACGCGGCTACCGGTGAGTATGGCGATATGGTTGACCTAGGTATTTTGGATCCAACCAAAGTGACCCGTACAGCCTTGCAAAATGCAGTGTCT
>CAZNVR010000028.1:0-5778 GCA_964576655.1 uncultured Legionella sp.
ACTGAGCATAAGTCTAGCCATTACAAACTCGTTTTATACTTGGTGTCAGAACCGTCATATTATAAGTTTTCTATTATCAATCAATGGGTTAATGATTTTAATTTAGCTTTATTTTTAACTTGAGCATCTCCTGGATGCCTCGGACAAGCCGAGGCACGTAGGCGGGCGGAGCAATTGTCAATACGCCCTATTTTTTTGGTAAATTTCTTGGGTTCAAGCGTTAGCGAAGTAATCCACAGCGGTTTACAATTAAAAATCAGAACTGGCTTGCTTCGCTAACGTTTGCCAAGACGGATTTCGCAAACGCTCCTAACTAAATTCAAGCCCAACTTTCTTTTACATTATGATCACAAAAAAGATCAAACAAGGCGTTGGAATTATCTTGAACTATTCGTCTTTGCGACCTGAGGGGAGGCAACTTTAAAGTCACTAGGTTGCTTCGTCGTAAAACTCCTCGCAACGACAACTGACACCGTCTTGGCTCGCAGAGACGCAAGTTAGTTCGGAGCGTTTTTCAGCCCCTGTCTAAACGCTCGCCCTGACTATGGAGATTGATGTGATGTTTTGATTTTAAATGATGAATAATGTAACATAATTTGCAATAGTTGTTTCAATATTGAATCACATAAAGCATACTGATGCAGGGAATGAACCCTTGATTAACGATTACTGGAAGGCCATTGTCAGCGAACAACACAAGCTTTTCCCCGCTTTCATTGAATGGCTATATGGCATAAGGACATGAAACCATGCAAAGAAAACAAACATATTGTTTCAGACATATCATACTAACTGTTTTGTTGTCATGTCTGATGCTGTCCGGTGCGCAGGCAGCTAAGCCTTTATGGACATTTGTACCTCAAACACCAACCGACATTACTGTAGCGAAAGGGGATGCTGCTCAGGTGATTTACACTGTAACAAATCAATCATCAAAGGCTAAAACTTTAGTGATGAAACCCATCCCAGGCATAAATCAAAGCGCACTCTGCCAGCTTGCGGCTAAAGAACGTTGCACACTGACACTCAATGTGAATGGGGCTACTTTGCCGGGGGATGTCGTGGGTGGTCCTGTTTTATGCCAGCAGGGCAATGACTTGCAGTGTTACCAGCCGAGTTCAAGTAGTATGTTACGTATTCACCTGACACCGCAACCGCTGGTTCAGCAATTCACTGTCACGCCATCTGCTGGTGCGAGTGGCTCGATTTCTCCCGCAACAGCACAGGTGGTTAATGCAGGCAGCAGCTTGACCTTTACGGCAACGCCCAATACAGGTTTTGGCATTAATCAGTGGTTGCTTGATGGGAATGTGGTGCAAAATGGCGGTACTACCTTTCAGTTGAATAATATCCAGGCTAATCATGCCCTAGAGGTGACTTTTAATCAAACAACACTGTCTCCTTCAACGCAAAACCTGGCCTTGTCCATTAATGCCCCTCAAGCCAACCCGGCACTGCTTGGCACGCCACGCCTCATCCGAATTACAAATACAGGTTCAATACCAGCAAACAACTTACAGGTGAGTACATCCGGATTCCCAAGTGGTACGTTGATTACCAATAATAGCTGTACGGGTACATTGAATGTGGGTTCAACCTGCAATATCATAATCACCCCGGGTTCTACGGCCAGCCCAAATAACAGTGCTAATGCCTGTACTACACCGCCAGGAACAGAGCCTGTACCCACTATTGTTACGGTCAGTGCCGATAATGCGCCATCAACGAACGTTAATGTCCTGGTGTTAGGATATGGTTGTATCTATCGGGGTGGCTTTTTGTTTTCTGTGGATAACTCACCCGTTAATACCGCAAGTATCGCAGGGAAGGTGGCGGCTTTGTTAGATGAAGAGGAAGGGCTAGGTGATTTTTCTTTCCGATGGGCTGACGTATTAGCTAATACGTCAGCGGACAGCATTACAAATGGATTTACCAATACTAACGCTCTTGCAACCCCTTCAGGCGTATATCCAGCCGCGCAAGCTTGTTTAAACAAAATTGACCAGGGGTTTACTGACTGGTTTATGCCTGCGATTTGCGAGTTGGGACGATATTTAGGTCAAGGCTCTGGTATTAATGCCGGATGTGCGGCCAACAGCGCCAATTTATACACCGTTTTAAAGGAGAGTAATTTGGGTGTTTTTGTCGATGTCCCTTACTGGAGTTCTACCGAGAATTCCGCTGATTCTGTAAATACGGCGTGGTATCAGGATTTCAGTGATGGCACTCAGTTCGTTGAAAATAAGGGCATCTCTTTTCGTGTTCGGTGTGTTCGGGCGTTTACCCCTTAACCCTTTTGAATTATAAAAATGACCTGAATGTCAGGAGGTTTTTTTCATGTGGGATTTGCCTTTTTGCTTGAAGTTATTAGGTAGCGTCCCTCAAGTATTATCCAAATACTCTCAACATTAATTTGAGCACGAATTTTTCAGATTACTTCGATAAGCCCCTGTCTTTTGTTAAGAATTTGAGACTCAAATTCTTAACAAAAGACAGGGGGATTAAAAGACTTATGGGTAATAATCTGTGGATAATGCGCCCTTATCTATATTAAATAAGTCAATTGAAGCAACAGTTCATTCGCATATAAATTCGATTGAGATAGCGCACCGGTAACCGGTACATTATCAATGGTAGCGGCTCCGGAATTGGCTCGACCAAAATCGGCAAAGCGATAGCTTAAGCCCAATCTCGTATGGGATGTTACATTCATATCGATGCCTAAACCGGCTTTATAAACAAAAGAGCCAGACGTATGGGGAGCATATTCTCTGGTAAAGGTTAAAAAAGGCGGAACATTCGTTGTGAAATTCGATGTTTTATTGAATGATCCACCCAATCCCACTAAAAAATAAGGGTAAAATGTATCATGATAGGGTCGCATGAGTTTTGCTTCAACCAATAGCGCGCGCGCTACAACATTATATTGGTAAGTATACTGATCCGCTGAGCTGGCATCTGCTCCTTGTATAAAAGTGCCTTTTGATTGGTATGAACCCGTTTGGCTATAGGCTAATCCTCCTTGAACGCGCCAATTAGATACAGGGCGCTCCCCACCTAAAAATACTTCGAACATCCCTTGAGTTTGTGCTCGATTGCTAGGGGAGTAAATATAATATTCATCTGTCACAGGGTTTTGGATAGGAAACGTTTGTGATTGCCCTAAATTAGTCGTAATCCCAACGCCGCCAGCCGCGGCTATGACGCCACGCCATAGCGATGTGGTTTTTGGCTCTGATAAAATGCCATCTGCATAACCTGATGTTACTGAAAGTATTCCAAATAAACCAATGAGTTGCTGCAATGTATATTTCATGTTTATAGTCCTTTGTATAAAGTGTTTCCAATTAGGAAACAGCAATTCCCGTTATTGTTGCTGCTGTTGGATTGCCAGGAAGCGGGGCTTGGTTTGTACAGCCAGATAGCTCTCCTGTACTAGCGTCAATGTTGCAATAAGTCACAGAGGCATTTCCCTGGTTCACCACATAAGCAACAGTGCCTGCAGCGTTAATAGCGATTCCTTGTGTATTATTAAAGTTGGTGCCCGTGGTAGTGCAGTTCCCGATTGAACCAGCCTGAGTAAGGGCGCACTTGTATACAAGGGAGTTTGCCTGGGTGGTCACGTATAAATAGCTTCCCTGAATGGCTAATCCAAAAGCACCAGCGATTGTAGCGCTTGCTGCTGTGCAATTAGATAAGGCTCCAGTGGTGCCATTTATAGCGCAAGAAAACACATTGCCCGCGCTGTTAGTGACATAAGCCACTGTATTCGCTGAGTTAATTGTAATGCCTAGTGGCCCGCTGATATTGCTTCCTGCAGATGCACAAGGGGTAATGACGCCAGTGTCTGTATTAGCTGTACAAACTTGCACGCCTCCTGATAAAAAATCTGAAATGTATAATCGAGTACCGGCATGGTTAAAAGCCAATCCATTTGGGAAGTTAGCATCGTACCCGGGTGAGGCGTTTACACAGGTAGCAAGCGAGCCGTCACTTTGTATGGGGCAGGATTGAATTTGTTGACCGCTAGGTGCGGGGGAGCCAAAATAAACCAACGTTTTTGTTGGATTGATCGTCACGGAACGGGTTGAAAGTGTGGTTGCGGTAGAGTCGCTACAGATGACCAAATCATTGCCTGTGGTATTAATTTCGCAGACTATGGGGTTTGTTGAACCGGACGTCTCATCGGTCAGATAGGCAAAAGGCAGTACAGGAAGTGGAGGGGTGGGTGGGGATGCGTCTGTTTGTGTTATATTCAATGCATTCGGTGTTCCGGCACATGATTTACCACCTGGAAAACACACAAAAAGATGATGAGCGGCATTAACGGCATTTGCATACACAGGGCCTGATATTAATAGCTGTAATGTGCAACTACTACCAGCTTGTCCTTTGGCAGCAAGATTAAAAGTGCTACCACATGTATCGTTGTAATCACCACCTTGTGTTACTTGCGACACATTAGGAGGTAGGTATTTAACAAAATTATTGTTTCGTTGGGATGCGGTATTATTAAACACGGTATAATAAGCGGTGACGGTATTACCTGTAGTGATTGAGGTTGGAAGCGCAACACCTGCTTTTGGAGTTATCGTAAAAGGCAAAGCATGACTGCTGTTGGTTACTAATAAAACGCTTGCAAAAAACAACGATAGAGATACGTTTGGAATAGAACAGAAAAAATCCTTTTTCATTAAAACCTCCGGTTTTTTTTGTGCAATTAGGTGGGTTTGATTACCAATTAGAATAACACAATGAATTATTGAGTAAATAATATTATGTTAACTGAATAAGATAAGCGTGTTTTTGAGTAAAAAATAATTCATGTTGAACCGCGACATGGTTCTTGCTCGAGCATTCAATACCTTAAAGCTTATTCATACTCAGTGAATAAGCCCTGCTGTTTGCTCCGTGTGGATTCGGTGGGGGCATCAGGTTGGGTTGGTAGCCTTAAGAAATAAAGCATTGAAAAAAATTTTGATTTTAACTTGTTATAAAATTATCATGATTTTCGATAGATTTTCAATGCTCAATAATCAAAAGGACGTAAATAAAAAATGCAAAGGATTAAAAATCAAATACTGATGGTTTTGTTGTTAACCATCGCAACGTTGTCTTATGCGGGTGCGCCGGTATGGACGTTCACACCGTTAACAGCGACAACACTGTCGGTGCCATCGAATGATACGGCAACGGTGCAATATACCATAACGAATCAATCGAGCAGAGTGCATACGCTGAGCATGCAATCAATACAAGGGGTTACGCAAACCACCACAGGATTAGGGCTTTGCGGCAATCCGTTTATATTGAGAGGTCATGCGTCTTGTACGCTATCGCTGCAAGTGAATGGCAGCGAGTTAACCTCACCCATTAATGATGGGCCGATAGTCTGTGAACAAGGTTCAGCATTGCAATGTTACCGTCCTGGATCAAGTGATTTGCTTCATATTACGCAATCCTCCGCGATTACCGATGCGACGATAACGGTGACGAATTCACCGCTGACACTCACCACGAATGGCCCGATTGGAACATTGACGATTAATAACACCTCATTAATTGTTGCAGCGACCAACATCACGTCTAATTTAACAGGGACAGCACTGGATGGGAATGTAACTGAAACCGGTAATACGTGTACAAGCCTGGCTCCTCAATCAAGCTGCACGTTGACATACACACCAGGAAGTAGCGTTGTCGCGCAAACAAGCTTTCCGATTCAAGGGACGAATACGAATGTGGTGACGGCAGCGATACAAATTGACTCGGGTCTCG
>CAZNVR010000028.1:5788-14588 GCA_964576655.1 uncultured Legionella sp.
GCCCTTCTTCTGGTCCTGCTTCGGGTGGAACAGGCATTACATTAACCGGCAGTGGGTTTACAGGGGCTATAAGCCTAAACTTTGGTGGTACAGCCGCGACCAGTTTACATGTAGTAAACTCAACCACCTTGACCGCTGTAACCCCTATGCATGCCACCGGTGCCGTGGATGTGGTGCTTACAACCTCCAGTGATAGTGCGACGAAAACCAATGGTTTTACTTATTCAACCACCGCGGTTGGGCAATCGGCATATGGTGGAACGATTGCTTGTCTGAATGGCGGTTTAAACAATCTCATTGCAGCGACAGCAGATAACAGTACGAGTATAGAGTGGGGTGGATGGGGCATCAATGTTCCATTAGCAGAGAGTATTATCGATGGAGCCACAAATACAACGAATATTGTTCGCTGTTTGACGGATGGTGAAAGTGGCTGCGTTGGGGGTATAAATATTAGTACTTATGCAGCAGGGATTTGTAGTATTTATGAAATTGATTCTCAAGGCAATAGTCCCTGTGAACGATCAGTCAATACCTGTTATGATGACTGGTTTTTGCCTGCGGGAAGTAATACAACCGCATCCGGTCAGCTCAACTGTCTTTATATGAACCAAGCGACCATTGGTGGTTTCAATAATACCGCCGGCTACTGGAGTTCTACCGAGGACAGTTTTGTCGAAGCGTGGTTCCAGTTTTTCAGTAACGGCACTGAGATCTTCAGCGATAAGTTCAGCACTCAGAGAGTGCGTTGTGTGCGGGCTTTTACCCCTTGACCCCTTTATCCTTTTTCTTTTCAGGCCGCGTAGCGGCCTATGATTTTTGAAATGATTTTGAATTTTACGATGCAATTGTTCTCATGATTGCTAGCCTAAAAAAAATCCTAGTAAAATTTGTCTTATTGTCTTATTGTCTTATTGTCTTATTGTCTTATACGATGGGCGTTTGACAATGGATAGAGTTATAAGGATATAGCGAGAATGTATGAAAAATGGCGTAACCATCATTTACTACTACTGGGTTCATTAACAGTCGCCAGCTCAGCTGGATTTGCGCGGACTCAAATTGAGCCATGCGAACAAACAACAACTTTAATTTCTAAATTATCTGAGGTTTTTAAGTCATCAGGTGTAGCAACACTGAGTGTTGGTCCGGTCTGGGAAAGCGCAGGGAATACACAGACGTTTTATTTAGCCCCTAATATTGAAAAAACCAACGCTGCGAATCATGCATCGCATGCGTTGGTAGATGGAGAGTTTTTCTTAGGCATTCAAAAACCACTGCGCGAAACACTCGAGGGCCAAATAGGTCTTGCAATTGCCAAGACTGACAATGCTTCTTTGTCGGGCAATATTTGGGACGATGCCGATTCTCTATTTAATAATTACACGTATCACTATCAAGTAAGACACACGCATCTTGCCTTGAAGGGTAAAGTATTAGCCGACAGAGGTTATAATGTAACCCTTTGGGTAAGTGGGAGTTTAGGCGTTGGATTCAACCAAGCCCATGACTTTAGCAATACGCCAACCATCAATGAGGCGGTTGTTATGTCTAATTTTGCAAGCAATACACCAACGGATTATTATTCAATCTGACTTATTTAGCATAAGGACATTGCAATGACTGCCTACAGCAAAGCGTTAACCATATTATTAAGCTCCATACTACTCTCTCTCAGTGCACTCCTTTATGCAGGCAGCCCTGTTTGGACACTCACACCCTTAACCGCCACATCTATATCCGTTCCTGCTAATAGTACGGAAACGGTTCAATATCTAGTGACAAACCAATCGGGAAAGTCACATAGCTTGGTGATGACACCCATCACAGGCATCACGCAAGCGACCACAGGTGCCGGAATTTGTAGTAACCCATTTACCTTGCCGTCCAGAGGGTCTTCGTGCACCTTATCGTTACAAGTGAATGGCAGTCTGTTAACGCATTCGATTACGGATGGCCCGATTGTTTGCGAGCAAGGTTCAACACTGCAATGTTACAAACCCAGCCCATCGAATATTTTAAATATCAACGTGGGAACCATTGAGTACACGGTAGGTGGCACGGTTTCAGGACTGTCTGGCAGTGTTGTACTGCAAAATAATGGCACGGATAATGAAACCGTGAGTAGTGATGGCGCGTTTACGTTTGCAACAGCCATTGCAACGGGCAGCCCTTATGCTGTTACGGTATTAACTCAACCCACAGGGCAGACGTGTACGGTCACGAATAGTTCAGGCTCGGTTGGTAGTAGTAATGTCACGAATGTTGGCGTCACTTGCATATCAAATGATACAACGCTCACAGCAAGCGTATCAACACTGGGGCTTTCAGTGAATGACACGTTATTAAATGCCGCCCTCACAGGCAGGCCAAGGATTATTACGATTACCAACTCAGGGTCTAATGCTGCAACAAGCGTGACCTATTCGCCATCACCGGCGCTACCCAGTGGCACAACAATTAATCCTTCGAGTTGTGGCACGATAGCAGCATCGGGTACGTGTGTGTTAACAATTACACCGGGAAGCACCGCGAGCGCAACAGCAGGCAATACCAGCCCCACTCCGATAACATTAAGTATTTCCGGCACGAATACCAATACATTAACGCCAACGGTCAATGTATTAACGTATGGTAGCGTATATCAAGGCGGCTACATTTATGCAGTAGATGATACGACGCCCAATACAGGCAGTATTGGCGGCACAGTCGTTACACAAACAGACCAGGCACAAAGACTCCCTGATGGTGTTGTTTGGAGCTCAAATGGAGCGAACAGTACTTCAGTGAGTGATGACAGTATCCCCGGGGTAGCAGAGACGTCAACCACAGGTTCTTCAGTACCAACATACGCAGATGCTCAAACTTTATTTAACACCACTTATTCCAATGAAAGCACGTTCCCTTTTCCCTCTTCGAGCTCATTTTCCTCGTGTAATGGACGAACAAATGGCGCCTGTAATAGTACTAATATTTTAACGCTTTATAATACGTACGTTACAAATTATGGAGTTGGCGGCAGTCCTTACACGCTTTCAGCAGGACCTACAACGACATCTTATTATGCGGCTGGTCTCTGTACAGCGACCATCAGCGGTTATTCGGACTGGTATTTGCCCGCTATCTGTGAAATGGGACCTGATTCAAATGGTTCTGGTTGTAGCGCTAGCACACAAAACATTGTTAGTCAGTTGCCTGGCTTACTAGGCAACCCTAACGCAAGCACCCCAAGTACTTCATGTACCTATGGCGCCAACTGCCTTGCTGGTTTCTATTGGAGTTCTACCGAGTCTTCAGTTAGCCCCTCTGCTGGAGCGTGGTACCAGTACTTCGCGTCGGGTGGCAGCAGCGGTCAGAGCGTCGCCAGTAAGTTCGACGCTCGAGGTGTCCGTTGCTCTAGGGCTTTAACACTTTAACACTTTTCTTTTGGCCTTGGGGCTTTATTAGGTGCTCGCTGCGCTGGCGATATTCTTTTTAGGGTACACGAATGGTACTTTACACAGAATTACCCGCATACAAAGACACCTACCAACTGATTTTAAAAACATTTGAGATAACCAAAGAACTCAGCAAGGAATATAAGTGTACTTTAGGGCAGGACATGCGAAAGGGGCAGTAGCATTAGTAATGTGGCTCTCTAATTTCAAGCAAGGCATAAGATGTAAAATAATCATATGAAGCGCGGTTTATGATCAAGTCATTTCGCGATAGCGACAAGTTACCCACAAAAACAGTGGATAACTCTGTGGAGTAACGTGTGTAAGTCTAGTGTTAACCTATGATGAGGGTCTTTTATATTAAAAGACGAGATGTTCTTTAATTGGTTAACGCCATGAAGAGCTGTGTTAAATAGGAATGTGATTCATGCGCAGCTCAGGACAAGTGGATGAACTTGGTTTTTTATAAGGCAATTTGAAAATAATGTTCTATACTCAATGGGTATCCATTCAATTAGGGAGAATAGTATGAATACTCTACATAAAGTAAAAGTTAATTTAGATTCAAATATTCATCAAATGGGTGATGCTGCATCTGAGTTAGTGGGTCGAGGTAAAAAATTAGCGCATGATTTATATCAAGAAGGAATCGAGCAGGTGGATTGTGCTCAACAAAAAGCCGAAGACTATACTGAAGAGTTGGTTGGGAAAGTTCGAGATAATCCGCTTAAATCAATTTTAATTGCGGGTGGTATAGGCTTTCTAATTTCTTTATTGTTTAAAGAATAAGTGTTGCTTTGTTGGGTCCTTGGCCCAACTTACAAGTAATTAAGGAGGTTATTATGCTTCGTTGGGCGTTTATCTTTTTAATTATTGCAGTGGTTGCCGCCTTGTTTGGTTTTACAAATATAGCTGTTGCTGCAGCAGGTATTGCAAAACTATTGTTTTTTATCTTTTTGGTTTTATTCTTGGTGTTTCTGGTTATTGCCTTGGTGGCAGGGCGAAGAATGCTGCCCCCTAGATAAAATCAACACCTACAACATGCCTGTTGTAGGTATTTAAAAGCGATATTTCAAGCGAAGATGCTCACTGCAGAGCCTTTAGCTGCTTTGGTTAATTCACCAATATACTCATGCATATGGAATAATACATGTTTGTTAATAATTCTAAATCAGCTAATGAAACCGCTTCATTGACTTGATGAATGGTTGCATTCACAGGCCCTAGTTCGACCACTTCAATGCCAAAGGGGGCGATAAATCGGCCATCTGAGGTACCACCGGATGTTGATAATTCAGGGGTTAGGCCTGCGTGCTGTTGAATCGCATGCACACAACTCTCAACCAGTTTGCCTTTTGCGGTTAAAAAAGGCTCGCCACTGAGTCGCCATTCAATTGACGGGGTGAGGCCGTGCTGTGCAAAACAGGCATGAATGCGCTCTTTTAAACCCGCGGATGTTTGTTCTGTTGAGTAACGGATATTAAAATGTATGGTTAAATCACCAGGGATAATATTATTTGCCTCACCGCCTGAATGAATATGTGTTATTTGTAGTGTGGTAGGAGGAAAATGGGCATTGCCTTCATCCCAGCGTGTGCTTGTGAGTTCTGTTAATGCAGGACTTATTCTGTGAATAGGATTTTCAGCCAGATGAGGATAAGCCACATGGCCTTGTTTACCTTGTAAGGTGAGTTTTGCTGACAGTGAACCACGCCGTCCAATTTTTAATACATCTCCTACACGCGTTGTGCTGGATGGCTCGCCAACAATACACACATCAGGATGAATACCTTGGTGTTGTAATTGAGTCATGACATAAGGGGTGCCTAAATCATACTCATCACCTTCTTCACCACTGGTAATTAAAAAACCAAGACTACCTTTAAATTGAGGGTTTTCAGTGACAAACCGTTGAGCGCACACTAACATGCACGCCAAACTGCCTTTCATGTCGGCAACGCCTCGGCCATATAAGAGGCCATTTTTTTCTTCTAATTTAAACGGGTCTGTGTGCCATTTACTCCGACAGCCCACAGGAACCACATCGGTATGTCCTGCAAACATCAACAAAGGTGCTGTTGTTCCGAGTTGTGCAAAAAAATTAGAAACAGGAGCATGATTAAAACGTTGACAAGTAAATCCGAATGTTTCTAGCATGTTAATCATGTAATCCTGACAGCCTGCATCATGAGGTGTGATGGAGGGGTAGCTGATTAAATGAGCCAGAATATCTCGGATGTTCATCATGATTGAATGTCCCTTAACAATTCATTGATACTTACTTTTGCACGTGTGTTTTCATCGACCTGTTTCACAATCACCGCACAATATAAACTGTGGCTTTTATCTTCCGCAGGCAAATTACCCGCAACCACCACAGAGCCTGCAGGAACACGTCCATAAGTGATTTCACCGGTTAATCTATTATAAATTTTAGTACTTTGTCCTATGAATACACCCATTGAAATAACCGAGCCACGCTCTACAATAACGCCTTCAACAATTTCAGATCGCGCACCAATAAAGCAGTTATCTTCAATGATTGTTGGATTGGCTTGTAGTGGTTCTAATACACCACCAATGCCAACGCCACCAGATAAATGAACGTGTTTACCAATTTGAGCACAAGAGCCAACGGTCGCCCAAGTATCAACCATCACCCCTTCATCGACATACGCCCCAATATTAACGTACGAGGGCATAAGAATCGTGTTTTTACCAATAAAGGCACCTCTACGAGCTATCGCGTTAGGAACGACCCGCACACCCATTTCAATCATTTCAGCGGGTTCTTTATCAACAAATTTTAACGGTAGTTTGTCATAATATTGGCACATCCCGGCATCCATCATCTGATTTGGATAAACACGAAATGAAAGAAGAATGGCTTTTTTAATCCATTGATGAACAAACCAGTTGCCGTTTATCATTTCAGCAACCCTTAAATAACCGCGGTCCAAATTTACAATCACATCCTCAATGGCGTCTAATAATTCTGGTGTTGCCGTGTTTGGTGTGATGCTTTCGCGCAGCTCAAATTGTTGTTCGATAAATAATTGTAATGCGTTCATAATAACCTATAAAATTCGTTTCTTTCAGTATATACAGATAACGATAAAACAGGAATTAATGTTATGATAGTTCTCTTGATTTTAGTAGGCTAAACTTCAATATGATTGATTTAATTTCTGTGATAGCACCCATGTACAATGAAGAGGCTGTCATTGAGCTATATCTTGAGAAAACCATTGATGTTTTAAACAAACATTTTGCTAGGTATGAACTGCTTTTAATCGACGATGGTTCAACGGATCATACGATCGCACGTTGCATGCCATACATTAAAGCCAATAAAAATATACGATTATTATCCTTTTCACGTAATTATGGCCATGAAATTGCATCAACAGCGGGTCTTGATCATGCTCAAGGTGATTATGTGATTTTGATGGATGCAGACTTGCAACATCCCCCAGAGCTTATTCCTGATATGGTAAAAAAAGCTGCGGAAGGATTTGATGTGGTGTGTGCATCAAGAAATAATCGTGAACATGAACCCTTCTTTAAAAAAATCACCGCACATTTATTTTATCAATTATCTAGAAAAATGACGGGGTTTGATTTGCAGGCGGATACTGGCAATTTTCGATTAATTAGCCGAAAAGTCGTTGATTCGTTAAGTAAAATGAAAGAAAGTAACCGCCATTTGGTGATGATGTTTGCTTATGTTGGTTATAAAACAGCAAGGATTGGCTATCACTGTCCACCAAGAGCGGCAGGTAAAACAAAATACAATTTTCGCAAGCTGTTTGTATTATCACTTGATTCAATCGTTGGTTTTTCATCTAGACCTTTACGGATTATGTCCTGCTTTTCTGTGATGATAAGTATTATCATGATGTTTTATGCAGGATTTATTTTAATTGAAAAATTATTTACACATCAGCAACTTGCAGACGGAATAGCCTCAGTTATTTTTTTAACAGCGGGCTTGTTTTCAATTTTGTTTTTGTTTTTGGCGATCATATCTGAATACATCGGGCGTATTTTAATCGAGACAAAAAATCGACCCTTGTATAATTTAAAATATGATATTACTTTTGATTCATTGAATGAGCCCGATTAGAGATTGACGTTGAAAGATCTTATTTTATGTGCGGATGATTATGCACAAAACATTGCAATTTCAGATGGTATTATTGATTTAGCACGTGCGCTGCGTATTAATGCCATCAGTTGTATGACAACGATTGCCACATGGCATGAGGCACATTTTGCATTAAAAACGATTCAAGAGCGCACTTATATTGGATTGCATTTAAATTTAACTCATGGCAAAGCGTTAAGTCGAGCATGGGCATCACGGTATGGTGCTCAACTGCCAACGTTGTTTCAGCTATTAAAATCAACCCATCTACATCAATTAAATATTCAGGTCCTAGCTTTTGAAATTCAGGCGCAGATCGATGCGTTTACCCAGCAGATGAATGCTTTACCAGACTTTATTGATGGGCATCAACATATTCATCAATTACCGATGGTACGTGATGTGCTATTCACTCAGAACATTCCCATGCGAAAAACATCGAGAGGCTGGCTTGACGTGTTGTCGTTTGATGGGTTTCCTAAACGCCAACTGATCACATTGTTAGGCGGTATTTGCTTTGAAAAAAGATTAACAATGCCATTTAACACAAGTTTTTCAGGTATTTATCAGTTTAAATCGGCTGATCGCTATCGACAACATTTTAAAACATTTTTAAAACATACCGTGCATGATGGCCTCATCATGTGCCATCCAGGACATCCTACAAAAGATACCCGTGATCCTCTCAATGCCTCTCGTCACCTTGAGTTAAATTATTTCATGAGTGATGACTATTTGGCTGATATGCAAGAGTATTCATTTCAATTAAAACATAAAGAGATTTGAGAACATGCCTTTAAGTAATTCGTTTCGTCATCGCAGTTGTTTTGTTCTATTGTTTTTGTTAATTAGTCGTATTCTGGCGATGTGTTTGATTCCACTGAATGATTCAACAGAAGCACGTTATGGAGAAATTGCTCGTATCATGTTGGAAACGGGGAATTGGATAACGCCGATGCAAAGTTATGGTGAGCCTTTTTGGGCTAAACCTCCGTTGTCTTTTTGGTTATCTGCCTTATCGATGAAATGTTTTGGTGTGAATGAGTTTGCTGCACGGCTGCCTGCATTAATATTGTCAATTGGTATACTTTGGTTGGTTTGGGATTTAGCAAAAAAATACCGTGGTTCACAAATTGCCATGTTTGCAACGCTTGTTTTAGCAGGCTGCTTGTTTTTCTTTTTGAATGCCGGAACTGTGATGACAGATCCGGCGTTG
>CAZNVR010000029.1:0-14547 GCA_964576655.1 uncultured Legionella sp.
ACATGATACATTCATTTCAAGCCACGCTGACGAATCACGGGGCAATTAAACACATTGTCTTGGCAGGAGCCATCCGTGACATGAATCACCTATCAAATTTTATTCAGCAACGTTTAAATATTCCAACTTATATAGCCAATCCGTTTAAGACCATGCATTTTTCAACCAACGTGATTCAAGAAAATATTGAAAAAGATGCCTCGATGTTATTGATAGCTTGCGGGTTAGCATTGAGGCATTGAATGTGATGCATATGTCAGGTGTTAACTTGCTTCCTTGGCGTAAAATGAAACGCGATAGGCTTAAACAAATAAGACGACTATATACAGTGTTAAGCCTCATAATATTTTGCATCATGGGCGTTGCAGTTACTCATTCTGTTAAACAATCTAAACTTCATTGGGTTGTTAACAAACCTCAACCCATTAGAAAAAACGAGAAAAAAATTGCATACGAGTATTTAAAGACCATTAAAGCAAAGCTTTCGGATCAATCATTGGATTCGTTGCAGTATGTTGGGATGCTTAAAAATGACAACCAAATTTGGGGGTTAATTCGCCAATCTAATAATTTAATTAGCGTTGTAAAGCGAGGTGATTATATCGCAAGAGAGCATGTTCTTGTTGTAAATATTAATAGTTATCAACTCAATACGGAAAAAACCTCGTGGACTAAACAAGGATTAAAAACCGAAGGGATTTCATTGCCATGTCATCACCAACATAAAAATAAGGGGCATTGAGTGTCTATTGTCATAAAAATAATAGTATTGGCTTTCATCGCGAGTCATAGTTTATACGCCCAAAAATTAACACAAGACGGATTGTACTCCGGAAAACCTATCACTTTAAATGTACAAGACATTCAAGTGAGAGCAGCATTACAATTATTAGCCGAGTTCACTGGAGTTAATCTGGTCGTTACCGATGCTGTCGGTGGTAACATTACATTGAACTTGCATGATGTGCCTTGGGATCAAGCCTTGGATATTATTTTAAAAACACAAGGATTAGGTAAGCAGCAAACGGGAAATATTCTTTTAATTGATAGGCTTGATGCATTAACTATGCGTAACAATGCAGCATTAACAGAACAACTTAATGCAGAAAAATATACGCCTTTAATATCAAAAATTATTCAAATCAAGTATGCCAAAGCACCAGACATTGCTGGATTGATTCAAGATAAAGCAAGTGGACTGCTTTCAGAACGAGGAACGTTAAGTGTTGATGGCAGAACAAATACCGTGTGGGTGCAAGATACACACGAGCATCTAGGGGCTATAAAAAAATTAATTAAAGAATGGGATGTACCTGTTCAACAAGTCGTTATTGAAGCCAGAATTGTGAATATGATGAAAGACTGTGTTGAGGATTTGGGCGTGCGGTGGGGGGTATCAAAATCAAATTATTTAACAGGTACACTGGAAGGCGCTAATAAACTGTCGAATGGCGTTTTGTTAACCGATATACCTATGTCAGACAGATTAAATATTGATTTAAGTGCTCTACCTTTTGATGCAAATCCTGCCTCTATTGGAATTGCATTGGCAAAATTAGGCGATAATGTTTTATTGGATTTGGAGTTGTCTGCTTTAGAAAGTGAGGGACGAGCAGAAATTATTGCAAGCCCTCGTTTAATGACAACCAATCAGCAGCCAGCCGTGATTGAGTCAGGTGAAGACATTCCTTATCAACAAGCAACCCTAAGTGGTGCGACTGCGGTTTCATTTAAAAAAGCAGTGCTAAGCCTTAAAGTAACCCCACAAATTACACCAGATGGAAAATTACTGATGGATTTATTGATTAATCAAGATTCAGATTCAGGTCGGCGCGTGCAAGGCGTGCCTATTGTTTTAACCAAAGCAATTGAAACACGCGTGTTGGTTAATCATGGTCAAACGATTGTTTTAGGAGGAATTTACAAGCATGATAAAAGCAACTCCGTGGTACGCGTTCCTTTTTTAGGTAGTCTACCACTGATTGGTCATTTATTTAGTCGCAAACAAATAAGAAAAAGAAACGAAGAGTTGATAATTTTTATTACACCCAGAGTAATAAACGGAACGAAGTTTGTGAAAGGTGGTCATGAAAGTAAAATTTAATAACCATTATAATAATTAGTGGTATATAATCACTCTTAGGAATTTCGTTTGGATGTTCTATGGTCTGGGTTTAGAAGAGGCATGTAATTAAAAATGAGTATAGTTAAAGTACGCAATATATTTCTCATAGGGCCAATGGGGGCTGGAAAAAGCACTATCGGCCGTACTTTGGCGAAAGAACTTAAGCTTGAGTTCTATGATTCGGATGAAGTGATTGAAGAACGAACCGGTGCCGATATCGCCTGGATATTTGATGTTGAAGGTGAAGAAGGCTTTCGCCGTCGTGAACAAAAAGTGATCGATGAGTTAACGCAAAAAAATAATATTGTGTTGGCTACAGGTGGTGGCGTTATCATGACACCTGAAAATCGTAATGCGTTGGCAGGCCGAGGTACCGTTATTTATTTAAAAACCTCTCTTCAACAACAGTTTGAGCGCACCAAGCGAGACACAAAACGTCCTTTGTTGCAAACAGACGATTTAGAAGGCAGGCTTGAATCGCTTCGTGATGAACGTGAGCCTTTTTATGAAGAATTGGCTGATGTAAGTTTTGAAACAGATAAACTTACAGTGAAGGCAGTGGCAAATAACATCGTTAAATATATTTATGGCGAAGTCTAGGCAACTACTCGTTCAGCTTAAAAATCACGAATACCCCATTTATATTGGGGATAATTTATTCGAAGATGTTGACTTATTACGTTGTCATGTACGTGCCAATCAGGTGTTGATTGTTACTAACGAAACAATAGCACCGTTGTATTTAGCATCCATTCAGCGAGCATTTACATCCATTCAGTGTGATGTTGTTGTGCTTGCTGATGGAGAAGAATATAAAAATCAAGATAGTCTATTTATTATTTTTAACGCATTAATTAATCATCATCACAATCGTGATACCACTATCATTGCATTAGGTGGTGGAGTGGTCGGTGATATAGCAGGCTTTGCCGCTTCTACATATCAACGTGGTGTGCGTTTTATTCAAATTCCAACAACATTACTTGCTCAAGTTGATTCATCGGTGGGTGGGAAAACAGCCATTAATCATCTTCAATCTAAAAATATGTTGGGTAGTTTTTATCAACCGCATGCTGTTATTGCCAATGTGACCACGTTAACAACGCTTTCTTTACGCGAGTTTCGTGCAGGTTTTGGAGAGATCATTAAATATGGCTTATTGACAGGAGGAGATTTTTTAAGACAAATTGAATTCATCCTGTCTAATGGATTAAACGTTTCCAAATCATATGAGCTATCAAATATGATTGAGCAATGTTGTCGCATAAAAACAATTTTTGTGCAAAATGATGAGCGTGAAATGGGGCAAAGGGCATTATTAAACTTAGGCCATACATTTGCTCATGCATTAGAATCTTATTCTCATTATCAACGCTGGTTACATGGAGAAGCTGTAGCGATAGGATTATATTGCGCAGCATTGTTATCGCATCAACTAGGCTATTTTTCTTTCTCAGACGTACAAAAAATAGAAAAACTGCTTCATCAGGCTCAATTGCCTTCAAAAATACCCAAAGACATTGATTTAGATAGTTTGCATACATTCATGTTGAACGATAAAAAAATAAAAAACAATACGCTTTGTTTTATTTTAATAAAAGGGTGGGGAGATTGTTTTCTAGCAGAAAACGTGACCAACGAAACGTTGCGCTATGTGTTAGCTCACGCAACAGAAACTGAATGATACGGATTATTTTAGATACCCAATCAATTTAGCGATGAGTAAAGGACAAGATAATGGGATTATTAATTAAAGGGAAATGGGTTGATCAATGGTATGATACTAAATCATCAGATGGTGATTTTCATCGTGAAAGCGCACAACTTCGTCATTGGATAACCTCAACTGGTGATGCTGGTCCTTCTGGTTTGAGTGGATTTAAAGCAGAAAGTGGTCGTTATCATTTGTATGTTTCCCTCGCCTGTCCTTGGGCGCATCGTACGTTAATTTTTCGTAAATTAAAGCACCTTGAACAACATATATCTGTATCAGTTGTAAGCACTGATATGCTTAATCATGGCTGGATGTTCGATATTCAAAAAGGCTCCACTGGTGATCAGATTAATCATGCTGATTATTTATATGAGATTTACTTAAAAAATAACCCTACATATACCGGGCGTGTTACTGTGCCGGTTTTGTGGGATAAAAAGCAGCAGGTCATTGTAAATAACGAATCATCTGAAATCATTCGAATGTTCAATAGCGCATTTAATGCTATTACTCATAATGAAGATGATTATTATCCTTATATGCATCAAGCGGGCATAAATAAAATCAATGATTATATTTATGAAAATATAAACAACGGTGTGTATCGTTGTGGCTTTGCTACTTCACAACATGCTTATGAAGAGGCCTTTGAAAAATTATTTAATGCCTTGGATGACATGGAAAATATATTGAAAAAAAACCGTTATTTGTTGGGTAGCGTTATCACCGAGGCTGATTGGCGTCTATTTACAACACTTATACGATTTGATCTGGTGTATTATGGGCATTTTAAATGCAATAAAAAACGTATTGAAGATTATCCGGCTTTGTCTAATTATCTTAGGGAATTATATCAATGGCCTGGGGTGGCTGAAACGGTACATGTTGAACAGATTAAGCGCCATTATTATTTTAGTCAAATCACGATCAATCCAACTCAAATTGTACCCATAGGACCAGAAATAGATTTCTCTCGGTCTTATTATCGTATATTTTAACGTTGTTCTGTCATTGATGAAATGTCTGCGACATAAATACCATTGAATAACTTGTAGCGATGCCTCTATCTAAATCATACAAAGGTATGCTCCTAACTAACTTAAAGCCCAACGTCCTTTTACATTATGATCACAAAAAAGATCAAAGAAGGCGTTGAAATTATCTTGAACTATTCGTCTTTGCGACCCGAAGGGGATCTAGTAGTTCAGCGCACGGAACCCTGCGCTGCTTCGCCTTTGGCTCGCAGAGACCCAAGTTAATTCGGAACGTTTTGCAGCCCTGGTCTATACGCTCGTAAAGACAAGATTAGTTTATTTTTAAAGAACACATGATTTTACCCTGGGCATACAATTCTGAAGTCCAATCAGCAGAAAGATATCTTCGCTCAATACTTTTAAATACAACAGTCCCATCTTTCTCGACTTTGGGTTTAAGTATCAATTTGTGGTTGATAATATGTGCTAAAATCAAAGGCATGGGATTGTTATTTTCGGACGAAGTAAGGTGGTGTCATAATGAGACCGGTACATTATTTTTATAATGTAACAACTAGTGACGTTAATTATGGATCAACGCCGAGTAATGTCCTCAGTGTTGATCGATTATTATCGAACAAGCCTTGCTGGCAAAAGTCATGCGAATCCGTTATTTTGAAAAAAAAGACGCTTATCCAGAATTATTCATTTGATAGACAAGATACTCGGTATACTGTTGCACAAGAGCGGTTAAATGATTTGCAAAAAGAAGGATTTAATATTTATGTTTATCAAGACGGGGAATTTCACGTACCAAAACTTAAAGTTACATATCTAGATTTAGATAAACCGATACCTATTGAGTCAACACCAATTCATGATAAAACCATTATCCAATATGCCGTGAAGCAACTAAACTTGAGTCATGATGAAATTTTAATTCTCAATCATCAAGAGATGAATCAGTTAATGGCTGGAGATGATGATGATTGGCAAAAATTACCGTCATTTCAACAAGCTAACCTGTCTTTATCAAACATCAATGGCGTATCATTGAGGCGATTTCTCTTTGAGAAGAGCGATGAGATAGAGGAGTTAAATTTATCCGGTTGCATTAACCTTCAAAATGCATCTTTTGATGGGCTGGAGATGAGTAAACTTAGGTCGCTTGATTTAAGCTATATTTTACTGCGTCCCTCGGTTAATCTTCCTATTGCTGCCATCAATCAGTTGATTGCAGCGGGAAAAAATACGTTAGAATCTATAAAGTTACCTCATTCAATGATTAATGATAGTGTTCTGCAAGCTTTGGAAGAAATAAAATCCCTTAAATCACTTACATTAAATTTGTTTTTCTCCGACATCAGTATCAATAACCTTGACAAGATTTTGAAGAAAGCCACAAGCCTTGAAACGCTTAAATTATCAAGTTGTAATAATTTAATTGGTGACCTGCTCGAGGATTTAAATCTATCCTTACTGAAATCACTGGACCTATCTTACTCCAATATCAGCGACAATAACCTTGACAAGATTTTGAAGAAAGCCACAAGCCTTGAAACGCTTAAATTATCAAGTTGTAATAATTTAATTGGTGACCTGCTCGAGGATTTAAATCTATCCTTACTGAAATCACTGGACCTATCTTACTCCAATATCAGCGACAATAACCTTGACAAGATTTTGAAGAAAGCCACAAGCCTTGAAACGCTTAAATTATCAAGTTGTAATAATTTAACTGGTGACCTGCTCGACAATCTAAATTTATCCTTACTGAAATCACTGAACTTGTCTGACTCTAATATCAGCAGCGTCATTATTCAGAAACTAAAGGCGTCAAATCCAGGCGTTAAAATTGATTATTATGCATCTTTGGGATCAAATTTAAATGATAAAGCACCTAGTCCGAAACAAGGACTAGGTACTCGTGCTAGTGAGCAATCGCTTGACGCCGATACCAACCCGAGTTCGGGACCAGGACGACTCCAGGTTCAACGTGTATTCTATCCTGGCATGGGGGCACCACAGCCAGACATTACTCTTTATCGTTTGCAAGCCTTTAACTCCTTCTCCATTAACGATACTCCATGCCACGTCAATAGTGCATTTAATTTAAAAAATGCTTCGCCTGATTTAGAGCTTGAAAAACGAAATATACCTTCATCTAAAGAGGACCTTTTTAAGCGCTTAAACAAGCTACCTAAAATCCCTTATGAATATTATGGAAAGCATACCATCCTACTCACGTCCGAATGGCAGCCTCTTCCCTCTCTGTCACCTAATGAGCGAATGACGGAGTACCACCTCAGTAGAGAAACAGCTGTAGATATTCACTATTCAAAACGCGATAACTTTTATTATATTCGCAGTACACCGGGCTCAACGCCTCCGAGGGATCCAATTAGTATCGATTTCATTATTGAAATTTCAACCTCAACTCCTAAAGCTACTTATGGATCCTGGTTGATACCGGCAATAGCTTTATGCCTACCGATAACAGGTGCCGCTGATATTGAGAATACAACAAAAGCTAGTCTCATGTTTTCCTTATCTAGTTTCCTTGCCGTTGCAATGCGTCCGATGTTATCCACAAAAACAAACAAATTACCGGATGATATCCAGGATAAAATCAACGCCTACCATACATTTCAGAGCTATCCGTTAAACATAAATACAACACACCCGACCGGTCAAGATTTTCTAAACGCACTAAATGAACAACGCGTCGGCGCTTGTCGACACAGGTCATTTTTGTTTAAAGTATGGATGCATGAGCACCACGCAGACATACCAGTTCGTATCATCAATAATGATATCCATAGCTTTGTTGAAATAAAATACAATAATCAGTGGCAGATGTATAATTTGGGGGGGTATCCTTGTAATATTACAATTACAGAGCCTGATTCTCTCCCAGAACTTGCATCATCTCAACCCACCGTTGTTGAACTAACAGCGAACGGTAAAACCACAGCAAAGACCGAAAAACAATATTTTTTACCAATACACCATGAAAAAAAAACATATAAAACAACAGAATATATTCACTTATTGTTATCAAATAATAAACCCGCTACTCTGATCAAAATGGATAATCCAAGTCATATCGCGGGACTGCGTTACCACCTTCAAAAGCAATGCAAAAACATATCTAGGCCTTGTTTTTATATTCACTCACCTGAAGATTTAATCTGCTTTGCCCCTTACATTAAACTGACTGAGGAAAATACCGGAACATTAGAAAAAGGTCCCGGTGGTAAATTGTATGATTTTCTCACAGCCCATTCACAAGATGGTTCTAAACCCCTGTTGATTGTCAATTATGACCGTTTTACTCCCAGTGAGATCGTTCGATTCAACGCGCTTTTGGATACAGAACGCCAAGCAGACGGTACAGACCTTCCTAAAGATGCTCAAGTCATTGGCTTGATTAATCCTGCTGCTCCAGGCGCTTATGATGGAGCTGATTTTTATTCGCGATTTGACCTTAGAGAAACGTGCCCATTATCAGAAGAACAACTCCAAATACCAGCCGTTATTAATCAATCAAAAATCTGTAATGAGGAAACACAACGCATTGAGCTCTATGGCGGCAGTGCATGGGAAGAGCAATTGCTGGGGTATTGGTCGCTAGATGGGCACTCGCTGCGATTTAATGAAGGTGCATTGATGCATGCATTTAATGCCGGAAAAACCCACCTTGATTTAAGCAATGCACCCTGGAGCAATCCTGTGTTTGAGTGCTTTTGGCAAACGGCACTTCTTAATGGTTATATTCAAATTCAAGGAAAAACCATTCAGTTACCTGAAAACCTGATCATCAGTAAAAGCCAAGGGTATGTATTCGATAATCCTCAAACGATTATTAGCAACACCGATGCACCAACACCTGCATATGTTTTAAATCCCAGCCTTATGACTCACTTATTCGGTGAGTACCGCTGCGAAAAAGGTGCCATTTATAGGACAAAAGGAGTCATTGAAACCCATGCAGGTAATACATTGTCGCTTTATGTTAGTCATGGATTAAACGATGCCGCATGGTCTCGTATTCTGGATGCGTGTCATCTCCATAACGTTCAGCTCAGTTTAACCCTCGCACAGGGTGTAGCATTACCGAAAGAATTGAATATTGAAAATATATGCACATCAGTACCTTCTATTGAACGTTGGTGCGCTACTATCGAAGATGCAAACCAAACTGCGTATATATGTAGTACTGATGTTGATGTCACATTAGCATCGCTGACGACGACTTTTGATCTTATCATTGATATCTCGGAAGTTGCCCCGGCTGATTTACTGCTAAAAATTAATGCGACATTTGATGATAAAACACTGACATTTCATTTCGATGAAAAAATCGGTGCACTGCGCCAGGCCTTGCAGGAGAACAAAAACGTCTTGTTGAAAGGTCGTTTTAGTGAGGAAATGCAACACGCACTTTCCGAGGTATTATACCAACGCCAGCACGACATAACATTGACCTCAAAATTAATCCTTGTTGGCACAGAGCCTCATTTGTTTACCTCAATACCCACTTTTCTGCATGACATAACATTAGAAGACAAAAAACGAGCCTTGCCAGATAATTACCACCTGGATGACGAACTAATTAACACGAGACCCCTTGCTGAACTGAACGCCATTACTCGCTATCCAAGCTGGCAAGTATCCCAAGATGTGACCTTGCCATGGAAAGGCATGGAAACATCACCGATAATATCTATGGAAAAATTAGCCTCCATTGATTTATTTAACGCCGAGAAAATAGCTCGCGTATTTAATAAACAGCGAGTGGACGCCATTGAACGGGTGCTCGGTAGCTCCCCCTTTGTTTTTATTGCAGGAATGTCTGGTGTGGGTAAAACCAGTTTTGTAAAAAATAATTGGGCACAGACACCTGATGAAACAAGGCCTAAATCCCGGCTTTATATTGGCAAAAACCATATTAAAACTTGGGCCAACGATAAAACATTGGGTATCAAAACACTATTTATTGATGAAGCAAATATTTCTTCGCGACAGTGGAGTGAATTTGAAGGACTATTTAACAAGCCGCCTGCAATTTTAGTGGATAATGAATACGTTACGCTTACGCAGGAACATAAGGTTATCTTTGCGGGTAACCCGCTGTCCTATGGTGGCGAGAGACAAATGCCTTCTTTTTTTAAACGCCACGGCAACAGTGTTATGTTCGAGCCTATGCCTCCGGAATATATTTATCATGAAATACTAAAACCGGCTCTAAGTTTATCCAATAGACCAGAAGAAATAGCATTGCCAATATTAAAAATTGCCGATTTTTTAACAAGTTGTAGTCAGGATAATATTTTGATTACCCCGCGTGAATTAGTTTCTATGGCGCTTTTTACGCAATGTTACTGTAGCAAGAATCCAGACGCAGATCCCACGGTCGTTGCGCAATTTTACGCCTATAACCTCAGTAAAAATTTGGTTCCTGATGCATATAAACGCGAATTTGAAAAAAAATTCAACGTTACAGAGCATCTTAACAGAACATTCCCCAATCTGTTGAATGCAGACTTCCTGAGCACAAAATCAAATCAGCCAGCACAAGAGGTATTGGATGATTTTTTAACCCTTCGAACATTTCGGCAGTTTCATGCAGTTAATCCCGTTCAGCAATATGGTGGTTTGGGAGGATTGATTTTTGAAGGTGAGCCAGGTATTGGAAAAACTGAATTAATAGCCAAAACACTAGTCGCTTATGGTTTGAAAAAAGGCAACTTAAGCAATGAGGGTATACAGCAAAATGTATTTTATATTATTCCTATCAGCACAACCTTACCGCAAAAAAAAGAGCTACTTTTGAAAGCATTTCATGAAGGTGCTGTGGTTGTCATGGATGAAATTAACAGCGCTCCAATGATGGAGGATTTACTCAATGATTTACTAATGGGACAAACACCAGATGGAAAACCAGCAAAAAATCCAGGTTTTTTGCTCATTGGTACACAAAATCCCGTCACCATGGCAGGGCGCGCAAAAGCTAGTTTTGCTCTTCAACGCCGCATGCAGACAGTGAATATTCCAGATTATAATTTTGATGAAATGGTTGAAATTCTTAAACATAAAGGATTGCCCGAAAAAACCGCACAAAAAATGGTGATTGAATATCTGGATTGTAGACAAGAAGCAAATAAAAACCCCGAACTATATAAGCTTTGTTTTCGTGATTTATTGAAACGCGGTGAACAAGCGTTGCATGCTCGAGAAGTAGGTGCACTACAAAAAGAAATCATCACACTAGATAGCAATGCAACGAATGAGCCCGATTCAAGTGAAGATTTAAAGTCAGAGCTTGTTTTGGAACAAGTTGAGTGCAGCAATAGACAAAAATTCAAAGATTACAGAAAGATGAACCATGAGCATAGAGAAAATAGCTCGCAACCCACCCCAGATACCAACAGGCCATCTTTTAAATAGCAAGATCGAGGCACATATCATGGGCAGGGCGAGATCATGAATGATTATAGAGGATATTATGCTATTTCAAGCTCCTCTGGTACAGAAGCAAACTCTAGTAGTTTTTCAGCAATATTATGATGATTAATTTGATATTGTCCTGTTGCTATTTCTTCTTTTATCAATTCAAGTTTGGCATGCTCAGCCTCTGGTGTATTAAAAAGAATGGTTTTTAATTTATTGAGGTCATCAAGAGGATTTAACATATTATTATCCTTACATAATTTAAAAAATTGCATCGGCATGGTTAGATAGTCTGGATATCGCAAATGAAATCCAGCAAAACCAACGATGTTATCGGCAGTGATTGAAAAAACTTTAGGTTTTTTTTGTAAAAACATGACCAGCTCAAGTTTATACTTGAAGCCTTTCTTGTGGTGTGAAAACAAAACATTTAACGGGTATGCTTATAGACACAACTGAGCTTGGTTATTTTACTTTTTTTATCGTTCGTGACGTGTTGTTCGATAACCGGCAATAAGTTATTCCATGCATCAATAATAAGTGTTTGGAGATTAACAAATAATGCATCATCAGAAGGTTCTAACGTTTGAGCATTAAAATTTATTTCCTCTCCTTTGATGTAATATTTAATTATGGTATTACATGCAAATTGGTTTTTAAAAAAGTCTTTCTGTTGGCTTAGTGTTGTAAGAAAAGAGCTTCTGTTTTCAGGTTTCATTTTTTGAATCACTAAATTTAATGCATGTTGAAGTAAGTTTTCCGTATCAAAATACCGTATTTGTGAAACAGGTTCTATCGTCTCAAATGGCATGAGCTCATTACAAAAATTATTGTTCATACACCTATGAGGTTTTATTTCAAGGAGCTTAATCAGTAACTCGGCCGTTTGGTGGGCTTGAAGGGGTGTGATTGAGGGAATAAACTGTATAAATTGACACATGAAAAAATGAAAATCACTGTTATCTAAATCTTCGTTCATCATGGTAAAAAACATATTAAATGCAAGATCTTTTTCTTGTTGTTCATTAAATTGTGCTGCAATTTTTGCTATAAATTTATTTAAGCTTGTGTTATCTACATCTTGTTGATGCCCCAGTGCGTTTATCTCATTTGAAGATAACAATGGAATGTATGTAAGGGCCTCGGTAAGCGTTATGCCTGCGGTTAATTTATAAAATATTTCCTTTGGTTGGCATTCAGAACTATTGTCCATGTTTAACAAAGGTTTAATAAATGGTTTAATAAATGCTCTAATACGGCTTAATTGCTCATTTTTAAAACGATAAGCTAATTTAGATAAGACCATTCTAATATGAAATGGAATTTTAGCTGGATTTTGATCTAAAGTGTCTATGATTGTATTAGAAAATAATTCAAATGCATCTGGTGTTAAATTAGCTAAAACGTGATAGATGGTTTCTTTTTGATACAATTTAAGTGGAATATTACTCAGTAAATTTATCATGTTATTTAATTTGCTTACTCGATCTTTTTTTGGGCTACGAACAACTTGTTCGTTTAATAAAATCATGACAAGAATGGGCTCTTTCTCAGCATTTTTTTGTAAATGTTCACAAGCATCGTTTAATGAGGGAGTGTTTATTTTTGATGCAAGCAGCATAATCATTTCATGCGCATGATTGATGTAGTCTGAGTTTACTATTTGCCAAAATGCATCTTCAATTTGAGGTGTTGTTAATTTAGGAAAAATACTTTTGAGTGCATTGAAAGCATATTTATGATGAGCATCTTTTAGTAACACTTGAGACAATATACGTTGAAAAACAACCTCATTTTCTGATGAAGTTAGATGAGGAAATAATAAAGCCCATAATATGCATTTAGCCGAGTTATCTTGCTCTTTTGTTTCTATTTGATGAATAAAATTGTTTAATTGTGTTCTGGTAAATTGGGATGTGATTTTTTTTAGGTCCGACATTGACTTGATAATATAATCTAGCCGGCTATGTTTTTCTGTATTAAAAAAAATGGAAGCAAAGCGATCCAGGTTGTCCTTTAATTGATTAGCAGGCAGCGCTGATAAAATCCATGCTTGCTGGACATTATCGAGATTAAATTCACTTAAAAAGTGTTGAGCATCTGTTTTATTTGATAGGGGTAATAGTAATTCAGAAAAATAACGCCATACATCGTGTTCAAATAGTTTATTACGTAAGTTTTTTGATAATGAAATGTCATACATTTTACATAAAAAAAGAATGATTTGTATTTTATGCTCTAGAGTTGACGCATCTGTTTTGATGCTTTCAATTATTTTAGATGAATATATACGAAGAGGATTGAGATCCTCTTGTTGAGTCAAACATAATCGTATTGCCTGTGTTTGATAATCAATATCCTGTTTAGTTCTATTTCTAGAAAGCAAGATCTGAAAAGCCACTAAAAATAGTGTGTCTTCGTTATTGATTGATTTTTTTTGAACAGTAGTAATTAATAATTTGAATAATGTATCGGATGATAAATAGTCAAGAAAATGATTGACCAGCTCATTGGGAAACATTGAAAAGTGATTTAAAGACATGGTTGATTCATATTATGAACGATATGTATTTATTATACCATATAATTAATGATAATTATGCTGAATCAATGGTTGTGTCAGGGCAAGATCATGAGTAGTCAACATTGCGTTACTGAGTGTGAAATTTCGTTTTGGCAAACGTTAGCGAAATCCATCTTTGCGAGCGTATAGACCGCGGCTGAAAAACGTTCCGAACTAACTTGCGTCTCTGCGAGCCAAAGACGAATAGTTCAAGATAATTCCAACGCCTTATTTGATCTTTTTTGTGTTCATAATGTAAAAGGACATTGGGCTTGAAGTTAGGGCGTATTGACAATTGCTCCGCCCGCCTACGTGCCTCGGCTTGTCCGAGGCATCCAGGAGATGCTCAAGTTAAAAATAAAGCTAAATTAAAATCATTAACCCATTGATTGATAATAGAAAACTTATAATATGACGGTTCTGACACCAAGTATAAAACGAGTTTGTAATGGCTAGATTTATGCTCAGTGATGGGCTTTGGTCGAAGCTAAGAGGGATCATGCTACAACATAGGATTTATGACAAGCCCACTCTACGTTTAATCGTTGAGGCGATGTTATACCGTATGCGAGTCGGTTGCCCTTGGCGAGACCTGCCAGCAGAATTTGGATGCTGGAATTCAATTTATCAACAGTTCAATCGCTGGTCATCAAAAGCCAAGTTGAAGTACATGACTGTAAAGCAGCCCCAGCACTTATTGATAAGTTACCCACTTCGG
>CAZNVR010000030.1:0-14466 GCA_964576655.1 uncultured Legionella sp.
TTAGAGCAAGACCTTTATCAAGAACTACTAGCCAAACGCATCACAGGTACCCCTGTTGCCTATTTATTAGGTACACGTGAATTTTGGTCTCTTCCTTTACATGTTACTGAGGCCACCCTCATTCCTCGCCCTGAAACAGAACAATTAGTCGAGCTTACATTAAGCAAGCTTGACCCCAATTGCCTTGCTCATATTCTAGATTTAGGCACAGGCAGTGGTGCCATTGCGTTGGCATTAGCATCGGAAAGGCCTAACTGGCGTTTATTAGCTTGTGACAAAAGTCAAAATGCACTAGATACTTCACAATACAATGCGAACGCATTAGATATTAATAATATAGATTTTTTATGTTCTGATTGGTTTGAGTCGATACCTAAACAATTATTTCATGCCATCGTATCCAATCCACCTTATATTGCAGAACACGATCCTCACTTAAAACAAGGTGATGTGCGTTTCGAGCCCGTTGATGCGCTCGTTAGTGGCCAAGATGGACTTGATGCATTATTTCATTTAATTAAACACAGTCAAGACTGGTTGTTACCCAATGGTTTGTTACTATTAGAACATGGGTTTGATCAACGCCATGATGTGTGTGAGCTTCTCAAACAGTTTGGGTACCAACACATAGAATGCTGGCAAGATTACCAGGGTTGTGATCGGATTAGCGGTGGAAGAAAAAAAGCTGAATAATAGGCTATACTTTATGATTAGAGTTGATGAATAATATTAATTTTGATATAAACGCCCTCAATTGAACTAACAATAAGTGAGTACATCGTGAAAAATGACACCCTTGGCAATATGGGCATCCCCCACTATCAAGAAACTGACGGTGAAGAGTACATGAATGAAAAGCAATTAGCGCATGTAGAAAACATTCTACTGGCTTGGCGACAATCATTAATGGAAGAAGTTGATCGCACAGTAACTCATATGAAAGATGAAGCAGCTAACTTTCCGGATCCTGCGGATAGAGCAAGCCAAGAAGAAGAATTCAGCTTTGAACTTCGCACGCGTGATAGAGAACGTAAACTGATTAAAAAAATTGAAGATGGCCTTGAGCGTTTGCGAGCCGATGATTTTGGTTACTGCGAAGCATGCGGTATTGAAATTGGCTTGCGTCGCCTTGAAGCTCGCCCCACAGCAACCTTGTGTATTGATTGCAAAACATTGTCTGAAATAAAAGAAAGACAAAACCAAGGCGCATAAAATAATACCACATTATATATATTATAATGTAGCGGTAGAGCAACGCATCTCGCGTGCTCTACCTGACCTCTTCTTCTACTCGCATCATAATTTCATGCAGGCATTTATCAACACAACCTTTGTTTGCTGCTAACACCCGACTTGCATTTGTAATCTGCTCAACGCGTAATTGTTCATTCTGATGGATACGTACAATGTTTTCAACCAACTCATCAACATCCATTACCTGCACTAAAGCACCGGCGGCACATAATTCCACACAAATGGACTTGGAATTTTGCATATGTGGTCCGCAAAACACAGGCACATTCATAGCAATCGGCTCTAACACATTATGACCACCAATAGGTACAAAACTCCCCCCCACAAATGCATAATGACTCATTTGATAAAAACCAAGTAACTCACCTAATGAATCAAGAATTAAAACCTCCGTATCTGTAGTAATTAAATCAGGCTCACTACGACGGCACGTCGTGTAATTAAATTGTTGACTCATCAAAAAAACGTCATTAAATCGCTCTGGATGACGTGGAGCAATAATCATTAACAGCCCTGGAATCAAGTTTTTTAAGGTTTTAAACGCGGCTAATAATAAAGACTCTTCTCCAGCGTGTGTACTGGCAACAATGAACACAGGCCGCGTATCGCCCCAGCTTGTTTTAAACATGGTCTGCTGAATGGTATTAGGCACAGGGATCTGTAAATCAAACTTCATGTTTCCCATGACATGCACATGGGTCAACGGCGCACCAATGGCAACAAAACGTTTAGCATCTAAATCACTTTGAGCAAAAATAGCGGTGTATAAACTTAATAACGGTTTGAAAAAAAACACGCCTTTTTGATAGCTTTCAAATGCTTTATCTGAAATACGAGCATTCATGAGTAATAAAGGAAGCTTTGCATGATGGGCTTCAACAATTAAATTAGGCCACATTTCTGTTTCCATAATAACACCAACGCTCGCATTGATATTTTTAAAAAAACGTCTTAATGCGTAAGGTAAATCATAGGGGATGTATTGATGAGCAACCAGATGACCAAAACGACTTATCACCTGTTGTGAACCGGTAGGTGTCATCGTGGTTACCATTACCTTTTGTTGTTTAGCAAGAAGTGCATTAATTAAAGGAGTGGCCGCAACAACCTCACCTAGGGAAACAGCATGCAACCAAACATCAACCCTTTCTGCACGTCGACCTATAGATAATCGTTCAAAAATTCGATGACGATACGCTGGTAATTTACGACTTTTCCAGAGTAAACGTAATAAAATAAAAGGCAATAGAAGATAGAGTGCGAGGGTGTAGATATAACGAAGCATACATGCTCTCAATAAAAAAAATATAGTATAGCAAATTATGGTCTTAGACGTATTCCTGATAGAATCTAAAGTGTCATTTAGGTCAACCCGATCATATCAAGGAGTCATGATGGACTTACGTAGTTTTTTTTCCAATCATTTTTGGTGGGGAAAAATACTTTGTGCAATTTTAGGCTTTCTGGTTGCTGGCCCTATAGGTGCTTTTTTTGGTATTTTTATTGGTAATTTTTTTGACAAAGGTCTTGTTGAGCATTTTACAAATCCCATGTGGTATTTTCACACCGAAAAACGTCAAGAGATTAAGCAATTATTTTTTCAAGCGACATTCAATATTTTAGGGCATATTGCTAAAGCAGACGGCGTTGTATCTCTACAAGAGATCGAATTTGCCTCCGAACTCATGCAAGACATGAATCTAAATAAAACACAAAAAAAAGCGGCTCAAGATTTTTTTAATGAAGGCAAAAAAGAGCAATTTAACTTAAAACAAACGCTATCATGTCTAAAAAAAACCATTCGTGCAAATCCTAATTTATTAAAATTATTCATTGATGTTCAATATATAGCGGCACAAATTGATGGTTTATCTGAAAAAAAAATACAAATCATAAATCATATTCTTATTGCCCTGGAATGTGCTCCTATCTATCAACAAACACGTTTTCAAGACGACTTTCAATACCGTAACAACAATCAACAATCATCCTATACACAACATGACCCCATTCGCCCTGAACCCAGACATAACTTAGCAAGCGCTTATAGCATCTTACAAGTAACCCCCATGACCAATAAACAAGACATTAAACGAGCTTACCGTCGATTAATTAGTAAACATCATCCAGATAAATTAATGGCGCAAGGCGCATCTGTAGAAAAAATAAAACTAGCCAATGAAAAAACACAGATTATTCGAAAAGCCTATGAAGAGATTTGTGCAAGTAAAGGCTGGTAAACCGCCTTTCACCATCCTTGCCGGGGTGTCTTTGACGGATAGCAATAAGAGATTTTTGTCCTGTATCCAGCTAAACAATAATATAACTGGATACTCTCAAAACTTAGAAAACCAACTACTCAAACGTAATACCTTTTTCGTCAAACATTTTCTTGGTTTGTTCGACCATTAATAAATGTGCCGTTTCAGAGGGATGAACTGGATCAAAAAACAAATACCCTGAGCATGCATTGTGTGGTGCTTTTGCATGTGCTTTCACACGAGAAACCATTTTTAAAATAGATTCATCTGACGGTTCATTCACCATTTCTTCATAACAAGTATCGGTTATATTGGTTAAACCATAGCGTTCAGGAAAATCTAACAATTCATTCATCACATTATTAATGTCAAAATATAACCATTGTACCGATGGTGTACTGACTTCAAATTCAGAAATCATCTCTTTTAATTTAGCATTATGTTTTGTACTTAATTCGGTTAACAATGGCACTGCATCAAAATCTTTCGCTGCAGGAATACGGCCTAGATTAGGTACACTGACAACCATGATGTGTTTTGCACCTTTTTCAACCAAACGCTCTAATTCGTGTTTGATGCCCGAGGTAACCGTCTCAACGGTTTCATCTGCATTTTCAGGCACAGCCAAATAATTATTTGCACCCATCCAAACAACATACATGCTTTGATCATCTGCTTTATCATTATGAGAAAGAAGATAGCTGTCAATTTCACGATTCAATGTAAATAAAACATCATCAGGGTCTGTGTCATCTTCTTCTGCAACACCCGCACCACCAAAAGCATAATCCAGCAAATGAGTTTGTGCATCCTGTGAATAATATTCATCCATTAATAATTCAACCCATACAGGTCCGTTAGTAAATCTCCCTTTATAATAGGGTGGGGACATCGGAAGTTCATGTTTCATGTATTCATATAAATTGCCGTTATCAGATAAACTATCTCCAAAAACAACTAATTTATTTAATGGCATGGCTCCTGCTAATGTAGAAAAAACCAATGAAACCAGAATAAAAATAATTTTCATATTCATCCTTTTAGGATTTAAGAGAAAAATTACAAAAAAAAACCGCTTTGCAAGCAAAAACGGTTTTTCATGTCCCAAGACTAAAACGCCGATACCCGTACAGATTGCTATACAGCACCAACCAATGTCAACTTTAATTGTCGACCACAAACCCATGCTTTATTTAATCCACTAACAAGAGCTTTGTCCATACCTTTGGGTAAGCGTACAGTTGAATGATCATCATTAATTTTTAATCCGGTGATAAATCGGCTTTGTAAACCCGCTTCATTAGCAATGGCACCCACGATATTTCCAGGTTTAACACCATGTACACGACCCACATCCATACGATATAAATCTTGTGCTGCTGATGATGATGATTCTTCACGATATGGTTTGCGATCACGCTCACCAACCGCAGTACGAGTACGATCATTAGCCGAAGTACGATTACGGTCATTCAATGTACGTGGTGACCTGGCATCATTACTTCTTACACGCGCTTCTTTAACAGGACTATTTACAACATGACCAACAAACTTTTTATCCCAAGCATTGTCTTTGTTTAATAACAATGCAAGTGATGCCGCAACATCCACCGCAGAAACGTCATTATTTTTTAAATACTCTTCAATAATACGTCGATAAGAATGCACGTTTTCATGTTCAAGACGCGATGTAATATTGGCCATGAATCGTTGTTGTCTTGCTGTTTGAATCATGTAATCGGTAGGGATTGTCACTTTTTCAATACGTTGACGTGTATGACGCTCAATGCTGGTTAACATGCGTGATTCACGAGGCGTTGCAAATAAAATGGTTATACCACTTCGACCAGCACGACCTGTTCGACCCACACGATGCACATAGGTTTCACAATCATGCGCCATATCATAGTTGATGACGTGCGTCACACGCTCAACGTCAAGACCTCGCGCAGCAACGTCTGTTGCAACCAATACATCAATCGCACCTTGTTTAAATTGCGCAACAATACGTTCACGAAGATTCTGAGTAATATCACCGTGAATAGCCATAGCACGATGGCCTTGTTTTTGTAAAATTTCAGCAACTTCTTCCGTGCTGCTTTTTGTACGTACGAACACAATTACACCTTGTGTTTCTTCAACAGCAAGAATACGTAATAAAGCATCTGGTTTTTGAGGTTGCGATACAAACAAAAAGCGTTGCTCAATACTTTTAACCGTAGCCGTGTCCATGCGAATTTCAACGGTTGCAGGCTCTTTCAAATAACGTGTTGCAATTTGACGAATTTGTGAAGGCATGGTAGCGGAGAAAAGAACGATTTGTCTTTTTTCAGGCAGTTTTGCAAGAATGGTTTCAACATCATCAATGAAGCCCATGCGTAACATCTCATCCGCTTCGTCTAATACAAATGTTTTTAATGCATCAAGTTTTAACGTGCCACGATCGATATGATCTAAAATTCGACCTGGTGTACCTACAACAATGTGCGCACCATCACGTAATTTTTGTAATTGAGGGCGATAGTCTTGGCCACCACACAACACCGTAACGCGTACGTTTTTCATGTATATAGATAGGGATTCAAGATGAGCACCCACTTGAATCGCAAGCTCGCGTGTTGGCGCTAAAATTAACGCTTGAGGACTTTGTTCAGTCAACGATAAGTTTTGTAAAATAGGCAAACCAAACGCAGCTGTTTTACCCGTACCGGTTTGAGCTAAACCAATTAGGTCACGCCCCTCTAATAGCATAGGCAAAGATTGCAATTGAATAGGCGATGGGGTTGTAAAATTTTTATCAACAAGCGCTTTTTGAAGCGCATCATTTAAATCAAGATCTGCAAAAGTTGTCAATTCTTGGGTCATAAAATTCCTGAAATATACACATAATCTGAAATTAGATTAAGCAATGTAAAAACTGGTCAGTATAATAACAGAATTATGTGTGAAATGCACTCTTTTTATTCGCCTATTTTAAAAAAATTAAATTAAAGCCGCTAAACGACAGGCTTTTTCAATGGCATGACGCGCATCTAATTCTAATGCTTTAGAGGCGCCTCCTATCAAATGAACCAACACACCAGCTTGCTTTAATGGCGCAAACAAGGCATTTAATTCCGTTTGACCCGTACAAATAACAACGGAATCAACAGCCAGCAAACGAGGTTTTTCATCGATTAATAAATGTAATCCTTCTTCATCTATTTTTACATAAGTGACACCCGCTAACATCTCAACATGCCGATGTTTTAAACTTAATCGATGAATCCATCCCGTGGTTTTACCCAAAGATTGTCCTGGTTTTTGTTTTTTACGTTGTAATAAATAAACCGTTCGTGGACTTGTTGGGATTATTGGCGCTTTAACACCGCCTCGATGTTCACTCTTAATATCAATACCCCACTCATCATAAAAAGATGACTCATGCTTCTCATGTTGATGCGTTAGCCATTCTGCAATATCAAAACCAATGCCACCAGCCCCCATTACAGCAACGCGTTGACCTGGTATTTTATGACCTTGTATGACATCAACATACGTCATGACACATGGATGATCGATACCTTTAACATCAGGAATCCGTGGTTCAACTCCCGTGGCTAACACAACCTCATCAAATGTTTGAAGCAGTTGCACATCAACATCGACCTCCAAACGAATATCAACCTGATATTTATTTAACTGATAATTAAAATACTCAATGGTATGGTGATAATCTTCTTTACCAGGAATGGCTTTCGCTAAATTAAATTGCCCCCCTAGTGCAGGACTTTTTTCAAATAAAACAACGTGATGACCACGTTCAGCGGCAACACTGGCAAACGCAAGACCAGCAGGCCCACCACCCACTACTGCAATTTTTTTGGGTAAACTCGTGGCTTGATAAACAAGATCAGTCTCATGACATGCACGTGGATTCACTAAACAAGAGGCGGTTTTATTCACAAACACTCGATCAAGACACGCTTGATTACAAGCAATACACACATTGATAGCACGACTTTCTCCTGCTTGTGCTTTTTCTGCAAAACCAGGGTCGGCTAAAAAGGGTCTGGCCATAGACACCATGTCGGCCACACCATCGCTCAATAAGGCATTGGCTAATTCCGGCGTATTGATTCGATTAGATGTAATCACTGGAATATTTACATGAGGTTTTAAATGTTTAGTCACCTGCGCAAACGCCGCTTGTGGCACCATGGTTGCAATGGTTGGAATACGCGCTTCATGCCAACCAATTCCTGTATTAATCAATGTAGCGCCCGCTTGTTCTATCGCACGAGCCAACAAAACCACCTCGTCCCAACTACTGCCATCAGCAATTAAATCCAACATGGATAAGCGATAGATAATAATAAAATTCGCGCCTACAGCTTCTCGAACACGACGTACTATTTCAACTGGAAAACGCATGCGATGTTCAAAACATCCGCCCCATTCATCGTGACGTTGATTGGTATGCCCCACAATGAATTGGTTGATTAAATAACCCTCACTACCCATAATTTCCACACCATCATAACCAGCATTTTGCGCAAGACGTGCGCATCGTGCAAAATGCTCGATGGTTTTCATGATACGACGTTTACTCATGGTCCATGGTTTAAATGGGCTAATGGGTGATTTCAAACCACTAGGCGCGACACTAAAGGGATGATAGCCATATCGTCCTGCATGCAATATTTGCAAAGCAATTTTGCCATTTGCTTCATGCACCGTATGGGTAATTAACTCATGACGATGCTGCTCTTTATTAGAGGTAAGTTTTGCAGAAAAAGGGGCAAGACGTCCTGCTCTATTGGGTGCAAATCCACCTGTAACGATTAATCCCACCCCTCCCTGTGCACGCTCTCGATAAAAGGCTGCTAATCGTTGTAAATCAGGCTTGTCCTCTTCCAAACCAGTATGCATAGAACCCATTAATAATCGATTTTTAAGTTGAGTAAAACCTAAATCCAGAGGTGTAAAAAGTGCTTTAAATGGCGTGTTATCAACAATGAGTTCCATGATCAATCCGTGAATCAAAAAGAACTAGTATATAACGTTTTAAGTAAAAAATAGAATGAATCGTTCTGAAGAAAGAACTTAACCCTAAATGAAAAGAACTTATTTTATTGGAAGTTATTTGTGTAATATGCTTCTAATAATGTGCTTTATGAGCAGAAAAAAGATAAAGTCCATGTTCCACTCATAAGGCAATCTAAAAAACAGGTTACAGCTCTTATTTCTTTAAATGTAACTTACGCAACCTTAAGCTGTTATAATTTTTTTGAACTTACTTCATGTTTATCAAGAAGCTCTTCGCTAAAGGTTTGCTGTTTATATTTGTTTGTGTACTCTTTTGCTATCGCCACATTTTCTTTATACGTATCCTTTTCTGTTAAAGGTCTTTGGGGTTCTTTTTCAGGCATAAACGTACTTTTCATTGTTTTCACAAATGAATCACATAATGTAGTCATTGATATTAAAAATTTATCTACAATGGCTTGAACATCATCTACAAATCCGCGACGAGCTCCTGCCTTTATAGCATCATCAGCCACTGTTTTAGTGCGTTGATGTAAATCATTAAGTATGTCTTTTAGTTTTTCACCATCCATCGCGTGTTGCTCTGCTTGATTTTGAGCAGAGAAGTGATCATGAAGCTCACTTTCTACGCAATAAACAACCTCTTTCTTTAAGGTTTCTAAATATCTTGTTTCTACGGGTAGAGTATCGCTTGAGAACATACTTTTTACTTTTTGAGCAAATAATTCAACGGTTTCGCGCATCTGAGATAAATACGTGTTATCTGAGGCTTGAGTACCCATGATGTCAATCTCCCTATAATAAAAAGAATTAATAATTTAACTTACATTTATATTATAGAAGAAGAAAAACAAACCGCCATATTATTTGAATAATGATCAAAATTACTCGGACTATACTTATAACAACATACTAATGTGTTACTGGCGTACGAGATGAATAAAACGCTCCAATCATGGCAATCCCCCCCCCTAAAAGAGAGAGCAAGGATGGTCTTTCATTTAAAATTAAAAATCCTAATGCGCTAGATATCACAGGCATTGCATATAAATAAATACTGGCATGGGATGCTGACAATGCTTTCAAAACATAGCTCCAAGCAATGTATGCAATCGCTGCAGGGAAAATACCTAAATAAATTACAGCCCAAGTTGCTGTTGGTTTTGCTATAAATAGTTCATGCCACAACGTTGGTGCAAAGAGCGTTAAAGATAAGGTACCACCCCATATAATCCAAGCGGTCACTGCAACAGGATGGTAATGTCGTAAAAATAATTTTTGTAAAATTGAATAAGCAACACTGGTTAGTGTTGCAATAAAGATGATTAATACACCATAGCTAATTGCAGCACCATCACTGCCTTCAAAAACCATTAACATAAGCCCTGATAAACTAATTAAAAGACCTAGATAAACCGTTCGTGAAGGGCGTTCGTTTAAGAATAGAATTGAATACAATACAGTTAATGCCGGGGTTAAACCAATCACAAAACTGGCAACACCTGCTGATACTGTTAATTCACCATAGTTTAAACAGGTATTGTAAACACCAATACCTAATGCACCAAGCAAACCCAATTGCAAGCGATCAGACCAAGGCAAATTAGAGTTTAAATGGCGCAGATAAAGAATACCCATGAATACAGATGCAATTAAAAAGCGAAATAATGCTAAGGAACCAGGAGAGTAGGACATCAGGCCAAGACGAATACCCACAAATGCCGAGGCCCATAAAAAAATAGCAAAAAAAAGACCTGTGTTGACTTTGAATGATTGCATCATGTTCCTTATGGCAAGGTCATTTCAATAGGTTAAGTGTTTACGTCTTAAGGAGCACCCCTAAGACGTCTACAAATCAAGCAAACGGATCACGCAAAATGATAGTTGAATTACGCTCAGGTCCTGTTGAAAGCATATCAATAGGCACGCCAACCAACTCTTCTAAACGTTTAATGTAAGCAAGTGCGTTTGCAGGCAATTCATCCATTGTCGTGACATCAGCTGTATTTTCTGACCAACCTGGCATATCTTCATATATCGGTTCTAGGCCAATAAAGTCTTCAGCCGCTTGTGGCGGATAATTTAACGTTTCACCTTTTGCATCGCGATATCCCACGGCAATTCGCAATGTTTCAAGGCCATCTAGCACATCAAGCTTTGTTAAACATAGACCAGATAAACTATTTAACTCAACCGAACGTTTTAACAATACAGCATCAAACCAACCACAACGACGTGGACGACCTGTTACAGCACCAAATTCATTGCCTCGTTCGGCTAAACGAGCACCCACTTCATCGTGTAATTCCGTAGGGAATGGACCACCACCTACACGTGTGGTGTATGCTTTAGTAATACCCAACACATAATCCAAGTACAATGGCCCAAAACCAGAACCATTAACCACACTACCCACACACGTATTCGATGAGGTCACAAAAGGATACGTACCATGATCAATATCAAGATAAACACCTTGCGCACCTTCAAATAAAATTGCGTCACCTTGTTTACGATGTTTGTGTAAACAGGTAGTGACATCTGTAATCATCGGCCTTAATTCATCAGCCCATACTTTTGCATCAGCAATTACAGCAGCAGCATCCACCGCAGGTTGTTTATAATAATGTGTTAATACAAAATTATGGTATTCAAGCAAATGAGTTAATTTTTCCTCAAACCGTTCAATATTCAACAAGTCGCTAACTTTCAGTGCCCGGCGAGCAATTTTATCTTCATAAGCAGGTCCAATTCCTCGTCCAGTTGTCCCAATCGCGGCATTGCCTTTATGAATTTCACGCGCCTTATCCAGTGCTACGTGGCATGGTAGAATTAATGGACACGCCTGGCTGATATGCAAACGACTGCGTACATCAATATTCTTGCTTTCTAACTCTCTAATTTCTGTTAACAACGCCTCTGGCGAAAGGACCACACCATTACCGATATAACACTGAACATGTGTGCGCAACATACCTGAAGGAATCAAACGCAATACCGTTTTAACGCCATTAATTTTTAACGTATGCCCTGCATTGTGACCGCCTTGGTAGCGCACAACAACCGATGCATCTTGGGTTAACAAGTCAACTATTTTACCTTTGCCCTCATCACCCCATTGTGTACCTACAACAACAACATTCTTACCCATAATAAATTCTTACTCTGAAAAATGAATACAAAAACGAAATAGCCTTGTGCATGAATAACACAAGGCTACACATTGATTTACTCGCAAGCTTATTTTTTTACTTCAACCATGTTTTTAGCAAAACCCTGTTTGAAATAATCAAAAAAAGCACTGCTTTGATCAAGCACCAAGATATCTTTTTTATTATTAAAACTACCTTCATATGCTTTTAAACTACGATAAAATGCAAAAAACTCTTTATTTTGACCAAAGGCTTTTGCATAAATCTCAGCAGCTTTTGCTTGTCCTTTTGCACGAATAATTTGCCCATCACTGGTTGCTTGAGCCAACAATATAGTCACTTTAGCATCAGCTGCAGCCTGAATGGCTTCTGCTTGAGCTTGACCATCTGCACGATGATGATTTGCAATTTTCTGCATGTCTGCACGCATGCGTTGATAAATTGCATTGCTAGTATTGGCTGGCAATTCGATGCCTTTAATACGCACATCAACAACATGCACGCCTAATTGTGAGGCTTGTTCTTCGGCGCGTTCGCGTAACACATCCATCACATCATCTCGCCCACCAGACACGACATCAGAAATGGTTCGTTTACCAAATTGGGCTCGCAAAGAGGTATTCAATTGCTGCTCCAATAATGTTTCAGCTTTAAATTGATTTCCACTTGTTGATTTAAAATATTGAGCTAAATTTTCAATTCGCCATTTGACGTAATAATCAACAATCACATCTTTCTTTTCTTTGGTCACAATACGCGATGACTTAATATCCAACGTTTGTATGCGTGTATCAAACACACGAACACTGTCTATAAATGGCGTTTTTAAATGCAACCCAGGAGATAGAATTCGCACATTTTTTGTTTGCGAATCATTCACCAATCGGCCAAGTCGCAAAACTATACCGTGATTCCCTTGCTTAATGGTAAAAACACTACCAAGGACAATCAGAAGAACAAAAACAATTGCTCCAACCAGGATTTTTTTTGTAGTGTTCATTAACCAGCTCTCCCAAGACGCTCTGTAGCTCTTGTCGTTGCACGACCATCTAACACAGTAGTTGTATCCTGCTGATTCGTCGTTAAATCCCGCTCAGCATGTTTAATATGCTCTACTTTTTCAGGATGACCTAAGGCCAATTTATCCAAAGGTAGATACATCAAGTTCCCAGCTTTACCATCAACAATGATTTTACTCGTAGCACCTAATACTTGCTGCATGCTATCCAGGTACATTCGTTGTCCTGTGACATAGGGCGCACGAATATATTCTGGCAGTAACTCTAAAAACTCAGCCGTTTCACCCGTAGCACGTAAAACAACCTGCTCTGCATACGCTTTCGTTTCCTCAAAAATTCGTTTTGCATTTCCTTCCGCGATTGGAATCACTCGAGCAGCATAGGCGCGGGCTTGCTCTTTAAAACGTTTTTCATCTTCTTGCGCTTTAATTGCATCATCAAAGGCATCTTGCACATTTTCAGGCGCGCGGGCTGGCTGCGGCGACACGTTCACAATAATGATGCCTGTTTTATAACGCGCTAACGTTTTAATCAGAACATCTTGCACGCTAGAACCCCATGCATCACGACCTTCTGTAATGATTTGATCCAGTGTTGTTGTACCCACCACTTGACGCAAAGCACTTGAGGTTGCTTGCTGTAAACTTTCTTGTGGGTCAGCTACGTTGAATAAATAAGCTTCCAAATCACCGATACGATATTGCACTGCCAATGCTACAGACACCAAGTTTTCATCTTTCGTTAGCATTTGCGCCGAATAAGAATAATCCGATACACGATCCACATTTAAGACGATTTTTGATGAAATAAAGCGAGGTATCCAATGAGGCCCTGGCCCTACTGTTTCAATATATTTACCAAAACGAAGAATAGCTGCTTGCTCAGCAGGATCAACGATAAAAATGCCTGATAAAGCCCATAAAACAAGTAGCACAAACATGCCAACCACAGCAAGAATGCCACCGCTTGAGCTAAAATCTAGATTAGGTCCAGAAACAGGTTTAACCGAACGTGGTTTTTTAGAGCCACCCCACATTGTTTTTAATTTTTCCTGTAACCGTTTTAAAGCCTCATCAAGATCTGGCGGCTGGCTTTTGCCACCCCAAGGATCTTTACCTTTGTCTGGTCCATTCCATCCCATGAATCACACTCCGCGCTTCACGATAAAAAATAGAATTCTATGGGGTATAGCCAGTTTAAGCAAGTCTCGTGCTATGAAAAACCCTTTTGCCTTAATCATTGAAAGCCAATTTAACCCTTGCGAATAAAAATTAAATCCCATACCCCATGCCCCAAACGTGTTCCTCGTTGTTCAAATTTAGTTAAAGGTCTTGTTTCTGGACGAGGTGAAAAATCAGACGCTGAATTCTGATTCATTAATTCAGGATGTGTTGATAAGACTAACAGCATGTGTTCTGCGTAATTTTCCCAATCGGTTGCACAATGGATAAAACCACCCGGTTTAAGTTTATTAACCAGCATATTGATAAACTCAGGTTGTATTAGCCGACGCTTATGATGACGAGCTTTAGGCCAGGGATCAGGAAAAAAAATTTGCACGCCATGAAGAGAATTATCATCGATGGATTGCTTAAATACCTCTACAGCATCATAAGGTGCCACACGCACGTTAGAGACGCATTCATCATGTAAATCCGCAACCAGACTACCAATACCTGCCACATGCACCTCAATCCCTAAAAAATTTAATTCAGGTTGCATTTTCGCCATGGTCAATAAAGAAGCCCCCAT
>CAZNVR010000031.1:0-14458 GCA_964576655.1 uncultured Legionella sp.
CTTTGGTGTGTTTAGAACAGGCGAATTCATGGAGCAAGGACTTGAGCGTTTAGCGGCACTGCGTGTTCGTCTTGAAAATGCAAATTTAGTTGATAAAAGTCAGGTATTTAATACTGAGCGTGTAACAGCACTTGAACTCGATAATTTAATGGCTACGGCTATTGCAACAGCTAAGTCGGCCTTAGCTCGTACAGAAAGTCGAGGAGCGCATAGTCGTGAAGATTTTCCTGAGCGTGATGATCAAAACTGGATAAAGCATACATTGTATTTTGAAAAAGATGATTCAATTGATTATCGTCCCGTGAATGTATTGCCTAAATACGTTAAGCCATTTGAACCAAAAGAACGCGTTTATTAAGAGGATATAACATGACTGATACCAGTGCAGAGATTAGAACACTCAGTCTGTCAATTTATCGCTATAACCCAGAGGTAAATGACAAACCCTTTATGCAAGAGTATAAAATTGAAATACCCGCTAAAAGCGATCCAATGTTATTGACATTGCTTGAACGTTTGAAAGCTGAACAAGATCCTACGATTTCTTTTCGACGCTCATGCCGGGAAGGCGTATGTGGTTCTGATGGTATGAATATTAATGGAACGAATGGTCTTGCTTGCGTGACCACGATATCCCAACTAAAGACGGATAAAATTGTCATTCGGCCTTTGCCTGGCTTTCCTGTTGTTCGTGATTTAGCTGTTGATATGTCACAGTTTTATCAGCAATATGAGCGAATCGAACCGTACTTGCAAAATAATACAGCGGCACCTGCACGCGAACGTTTGCAATCACCAGAAGATCGTGCTCAATTGGATGGTTTATACGAATGTATTTTATGTGCTTGTTGTACAAGCTCATGCCCATCTTTTTGGTGGAATCCAGAAAAGTTTGTAGGACCAGCTGGTTTATTACAAGCACGACGTTTTCTTGCTGATACAAGAGATACGGCCACGCAACATCGTTTAGCCAAACTGCAAGATCCATTTAGTGTATTTCGTTGTAGAACAATTATGAACTGCACAACCGTTTGCCCTAAAGGACTTAATCCAAGCAAAGCGATTGCTGAAATACGCAAACAAATGTTAAATCTTGAAACCTAAGTATTCTTTTGTATGTGCCGCGTTTTATTATTCGTGGTACATACAATGAGTTCGCATCAATATTATATTAGACATTAAATGAGACTTGCTTATTCTTTGTGAGGCATGTCCCTTGGAGAAATATGTAATGAGTAGTAATCTGGAAAATGAATGGGCTAAATCCTACCTTTCGGGTGGCAACATGGCTTATGTTGATGGGTTATATGAAGATTATTTAGTCGATCCTGCGTCAGTTTCAGAAGAATGGCAAGCTACCTTTAATGCGTTATCCGGCACAACAAAAGCAATGAAAGATATTTCTCATCGTGACATTGTGAAACATTTTTTGGATAACTCTTCCCAAAAAATCAATCGTGTGGTTCATGTTGATGATAAACAAGCACAAGTGTCCGGGCTCATTACGGCATACAGAACTTACGGCCATCTTGCAGCAAAACTTGACCCACTTGAAATGATAGAGCGACCAGCTGTACCTAATTTGGATTTATCATGGCATCAGTTATCAGATTCTGATTTAAATCATGTTTTTTTTGCTGGCGAATCATTTCCAAAGACATCAATGCCTTTATCTGAAATTTATCAGGCATTACGTGAAACATATAGTGGTTCCATTGGTATTGAATACATGCACATTGCTGATGTAGCAGAAACCACTTGGTTACAACAAAAACTGGAGTCAGTTCAAGGAAAAGCCAAGTTAAGTTCCGACCATAAATTGCAAATTTTGAAAGAACTCATTTCTGCTGATGGTCTTGAGAGATACTTAGGTACCCGTTATGTGGGTCAAAAACGTTTTTCTTTAGAAGGTGGTGATGCATTGGTGCCTATGATGAAAGAAATTATTCGTCAAGGTAGTGCTGATCATGTTAAAGAAATTGTAATTGGTATGGCTCATCGTGGACGTTTAAACGTGTTGGTGAATGTATTAGGTAAAGAGCCTTCCGAACTGTTCCAGGAGTTTGAAGGAAAATACAATACATCGCGTACAGGTGATGTTAAATACCATATGGGTTTTTCATCTAATTTAAAAGAAGACAATGGCGCGGTTGTACACGTTGCATTAGCCTTTAACCCGTCACATTTAGAAATTATTGGGCCTGTTGTTGAGGGTTCAGCACGCTCGCGTTTACGTAGACAAAATGATTTAGATAAGAAAAATGCTGTAGTGCCCGTGGTTATTCATGGCGATGCTGCTTTTGCAGGTCAAGGCGTTGTAATGGAAACGTTTAACTTTTCACAAGCGCGTGGTTATTGCACTGGTGGTACGGTACATATTGTTATTAATAACCAGGTTGGTTTTACCACGAGTAATCCGCTGGATTCACGATCGACGCTTTATTGCACTGATGTGGCTAAAATGGTGCAAGCGCCGGTGATTCATGTGAATGGAGATGATCCTGAAGCTGTAATTTTTGCGACACAAGTTGCGTTTGAATTCCGTATGAAATTTAAGCGCGATGTGGTGATTGATTTAGTATGTTATCGTCGTCAAGGTCATAATGAAGCCGATGAGCCATCTGTTACTCAGCCGTTGATGTATAAAAAAATTAAATTGATGCGACCTTTACGCGAAATTTATGCTGACAAGTTAATTGCAGAAGGCTTAATCACCAAAGACCGTGTTGATAATCTTGTTGAAGGATATCGAGAAGCCTTAGATAAAGGGCATGCCATTGTACCTACGGTTAATGATTATGACGGACGTATATACAATGATTGGACGCCTTATTTCGCGGCCAAGTGGACTGATAAAGCGAATACAGCAGTTAGTGAACAAACATTAACAGAGTTATCACAACAATTATCTGTGTTACCTGAAGGGTTTGAATTACATCCGGTTGTTAAGCGATTACTTGCTGAACGTGAAAAAATGACTACAGGCGAGGCCCCAATGAATTGGGGATATGCTGAGACCATGGCTTATGCAACATTATTGCATGAAGGGCATGAAGTACGTTTATCAGGACAAGATTGCGGACGAGGTACATTTGCGCATCGCCATGCTGTATTGCATGATCAAAATAGCAGCGAGGTTTATGTTCCATTAGAACAAACAGCATCTAATCCATTAAAACCTTTTGCAGTGATTGACTCTGTTCTTTCTGAGGAAGCTGTTTTAGCGTTTGAATATGGTTTTGCTGCATCAGAGCCCGAAGCATTAGTGCTATGGGAAGCACAGTTTGGTGACTTTGCAAATGGTGCGCAGGTTGTTATTGATCAATTCATCAGTTCTGATGAGCAAAAATGGGGTCGTTTGTGTGGATTAGTGATGTTGTTGCCTCATGGATATGAAGGGCAAGGTCCAGAGCATTCTTCAGCACGATTAGAACGCTATATGCAACTTTGTGCCCAGCAAAATATTCAAGTATGTACACCAACGACACCTGCTCAAATTTTTCATTTATTGCGTCGTCAGGTGATTCGTAAATTCCGTAAACCACTCATTGTCATGACACCTAAAAGTTTACTTCGCCATAAGCTTGCTGTATCTACAATGAACGATTTAACTCAGGGTGGTTTTCAAGTCGTTATTCCTGAAATTGACGTCCTTGATCCATCAAAAGTAACCCGTATTGTTTTATGTTGTGGAAAAGTGTATTACGATTTATTACAAAACGTCGTGATGATGGTTTAGAAAACGTTGCGATTGTTCGTATTGAGCAACTTTATCCGTTCCCTAAAAAAGCACTTAAAGCCGTACTTGAAACCTATCCCAACGCAACGCATGTGATTTGGTGTCAGGAAGAGCCACAAAATCAAGGTGTTTGGTTTTCATCTCAACATAATATGCAAGATTGTCTTCGTGAAGGTCAGTCATTATCTTACGCAGGACGTGGTTTTGCTGCAGCCCCTGCGGGTGGTAGCTCATATTTGCATGCAGATCAACAAGCTGAGCTGGTTAAAAACGCATTGGGCATATAAAAATCGAATACTGCATGCCAGTTTTAATGGCATGTAAAAATAACATTAAAAATAGAAGGTATAATCATGTCAATACAAGTTAAAGTACCTAATTTGCCTGAGTCAGTAGCTGACGCTACGATAGCAACTTGGCATAAAAAAGTGGGTGATAAAGTTGTTCGCGATGAAAATATTGTAGATTTAGAAACAGATAAAGTCGTACTTGAAGTGCCAGCTCCAGCTGATGGTATTTTGCAAGAAATATTATTTGCTGAAGGCTCTACTGTGACTTCTGGTGAGCTATTAGCCAGTATTGGTGCTGCTACAGCGGACGTTTCTCATGAAACACCTGCCCTTGAAAAAAACAATTCTTCAGTGGCGCTAGATGACAAATCAACTAGCCCTGTTGTAAGACGTATGTTAGCGGAACATGATTTACAGCCTAATCAAATCACAGGGTCTGGAAAAGATGCACGAATCACCAAAGAAGACGTGGTTGCATTTATCGAAACAAATCGTAATAGTGTTGCAAAAAATGACGTTGTTAAAACAGCGCCTGCAGCTCCTGCTCAAATGGGCGCACGAGAAGAGCGTCGTGTACCGATGTCAAGACTGCGTGCGAAAGTGGCTGAGCGTTTGTTGCAAGCTCAACATAATGCCGCGATGTTAACAACATTTAATGAGGTAAATCTGCAGGCAGTTATGGATTTACGAGCGCAATATAAAGACAGTTTTGAAAAGAAGCATGGTGTTAAATTAGGCTTTATGTCCTTTTTCACAAAAGCTGTGGTTGAGTCGTTAAAACGCTTCCCTGTCGTTAATGCCTCCATTGATGGTAAAGATATTATTTATCATGGATTTTATGACATAGGTATAGCTGTTTCTACTGAACGTGGGCTAGTCGTGCCTGTGATTCGTGATGCAGATTCATTAACTATGGCCACCATTGAGAAAACGATTAATGATTGTGCAGGGCGTGCGCGTCAAGGTAAATTGTCTATGGAAGAAATGCAAGGCGGTACGTTTACTATTACGAATGGTGGTGTATTCGGGTCATTGCTATCGACTCCTATTCTCAATCAGCCACAAACAGCAATATTAGGCATGCATAAAATTCAGGAGCGTCCAGTTGCTGAAAAAGGTCAAGTTGTCATTCGCCCAATGATGTACTTGGCATTATCATATGATCATCGTTTGATCGATGGCAAAGACTCCGTACAATTTTTAGTAAGTGTTAAAGAATTGTTGGAAGATCCATCTCGTTTATTACTTAACGTTTAGGCAGGATACGTATAATGAATTTACATGAATATCAAGCAAAAGAATTATTTGCCAGTTACGGTTTACCTGTTCCACGAGGTGAAGTTGCTTATAATGTTGAAGATGCTCTGCAAGTTGCAGCCCAACTCCCTACATTGCGTTGGGTTGTTAAAGCGCAAGTTCACGCGGGTGGTCGAGGCAAAGCGGGTGGTGTTAAATTGGTTTCAACCAAAGAAGAGTTGGCTGAATATACTAAATCGCTTTTAGGCACTCGTTTAGTGACTTATCAAACGGATGCAAATGGCCAACCCGTTAACGCTGTATTGGTTGAAGAAGTCAGTGAAATTGCACGTGAATTGTATTTAGGTGCTGTTGTTGATAGAGCCAGTCGTCGAGTTGTATTTATGGCATCAACAGAAGGTGGTGTTGAGATTGAGCAGGTTGCTGAACATACCCCGGAAAAAATTTTTACAGTCACACTTGACCCAATGACAGGTATTATGCCATTTCAATGCCGTGAAGTGGCGTTTAAATTAGGCTTAACGGATGCACAGGTCAACCAATTTACTAAACTAATGACGGGTTTAGGGAAAATGTTTGTTGAATGTGATTTAAGTTTATTAGAAATTAATCCTTTGGTTGTAACAAAAGCAGGTCAATTGGTTTGTTTAGATGGAAAAGTCTCTATTGATGACAATGCACTATTTCGTCATCCAAAATTAAAATCATTACGAGATACCACGCAAGAAGATGAGCGTGAAAATCGTGCACATGATTGGGAGCTAAACTATATACCTTTAGATGGCGAAATTGGTTGTATGGTCAATGGTGCGGGTTTGGCAATGGCTACCATGGACGTTATTAAATTATACGGTGGCGATCCTGCAAACTTCCTTGACGTTGGTGGTGGTGCTACTAAAGAACGCGTTAGTGAAGCGTTTAAAATTATTTTATCTGATGAAAAAGTAAAAGGCATTTTAGTTAATATTTTCGGTGGTATTGTGCGTTGCGACCTGATTGCTGAAGGCATTTTAGCAGCAGTTCAAGAAGTTCAGCTTCAAATACCTGTGGTCGTGCGACTTGAAGGAAATAATGCAGCATTAGGTGCTGACATTCTGAATAAGAGTGACTTGAATGTTATTGCTGCAGGCAGTTTAACTGACGCGGCTAAAAAAATCGTGGCGGCTATCGCTTAAATTTATTTTCGAGGCTAAGAATGAGTATTTTAGTAAATAAAGACACCAAAGTGATCTGCCAGGGATTTACCGGCAAACAAGGAACATTTCACACAGAGCAAGCCATTGCATATGGTACTCGTATGGTTGGAGGGGTCACACCAGGTAAGGGCGGTCAAAAACATCTTGATTTACCTGTATTTAATACAGTTCGTGACGCAGTAGATGAAACAGGTGCAGATGCAACTGTGATTTATGTTCCAGCTCCTTATTGTAAAGATTCTATTATTGAAGCAGCTGAAGCGGGTATTAAATTAATCGTTTGTATCACTGAAGGCATTCCTGTTTTAGATATGCTACAAGTCAAACTGTATTTGGAAAACAATACCCACAGCCGTTTGATTGGCCCAAATTGCCCGGGTGTTATTACACCAGGCGAATGTAAAATTGGTATTATGCCAGGATTTATTCATTTGCCAGGTAAAGTAGGTATTGTGTCACGTTCTGGCACGTTAACGTATGAAGCGGTTAAGCAAACAACAGATAAAGGATTTGGTCAAAGCACATGCGTTGGTATTGGTGGCGATCCTATTCCTGGTACAACATTTATTGATGTATTAGGTATGTTTGAGAAAGATGAACAAACAAAAGCAATCATTATGGTTGGTGAAATTGGTGGTTCAGCTGAAGAAGAAGCTGCTGAGTTTATTAAATCCAATGTGACTAAACCGGTTGTTTCTTATATTGCTGGTGTAACTGCTCCTGCTGGAAAGCGTATGGGTCATGCTGGTGCTATTATCTCTGGAGGCAAAGGGACTGCTGCTGATAAATTTGCAGCATTACAAGCCGCTGGTGTTAAAACTGTTAATTCACCTGCTGAATTAGGTGATGCTGTTGCAGAGGTTACCGGTTGGTAACATCCGTTGGGCCTTGGCCCAACAAGTATAAATAAGTTCAGATTAAGGTTTGTTGGGCCACGGGCCCAACTTACATCACACAGGAAAAAAAATGACCCAAGAGGATAAATTAGCGGGTATTCGTCGAGAATATGGACGTTTAAGTCTAGACGATAAACATGTTTCCTCTTCACCTGTTACTCAATTTAAGCATTGGTTTTCTGAAGTACTAGCTACAGAAATGAATGATCCTACCGCGATGTTGCTGTCTACAGTTGATGAGCGAGGACATCCTGATTCACGAGTGGTTTTATTAAAAGGCTTTGATGACGGTAAATTTATTTTTTACACTAATTATCAAAGTAATAAAGCACAGCATATGCAAACAAACCCCAATGTAGCACTTAATTTTTATTGGCCGCAGATGGTTCGTCAGGTGAGGATTCGTGGGCAGGTTCAAAAAATTAGTTCAACCCAATCAGATGAGTATTTCGCAACAAGGCCTCTGGCCAGCCAATTCAATGCAATTCTTTCACCTCAGAGTAAAGAAATTTTGAGTAGAGAGGAATTAGAATTGCTCTTAAACCAACAAATTACGGAACATTCAGGGGAAGCACTTAAAAGACCAGATTATTGGGGTGGATATTGTGTTATGCCTGAAGAGTATGAGTTTTGGCAAGGACGTGATAATCGTTTTCATGATAGAATTCATTATTATCTTGAGAAGAATACATGGTGTCATCGACGGCTTGCACCGTAAAATAGTCTGTTCTGTTTCTCGGTTTTTTACTTTTACTTTATATAAAGTAATTTATTCAAAAAAATGTTTTTTGATTGATTTTTTGTTTAAAATAGATTCTAATGGTATAGTTTAATTGCATATGCTGTTAAGGCTATTGTTATGACAGACGAAAAAGAAGCGGCTTTAAAACTCATGGGTTTTTCAAAGGATGAGGTATTGACTGTAGATCAAATTAGACGTCGATATAAAAAAATAGCACTTGAAATTCATCCTGATAAAAATCCAAATGATCCAGATGCAACAAAGAATTTTCAAAAATTGTTTGTTGCTCAAGATTTTCTCATTGCTGAACTCGAAAATACAACGTCTTATACAATAGTGCCAAATATGAATTCTGTATATTTTGATAATATAGTCAGCAAGATAAGTGAAAAAAAGTTATCAATACCAGATACCATCGATCTAAAAGATTTTAATGACGCTGAATTAGAGAGTTTATCTTATTCTATTAGTGCTTTGTTTAAGAATAATTTATTGGATCAGGACGCTTGTAATGTGTGTTTAAGTGAGCCACTTAAAGCAAGAACGTATTCTGAACAAATGATTGTTATAGGAGAGCTGCTGAAAGCTAATCATCTATCGGTCTCTTCGACGATTAAAGATTTAACTAGGAGTGAATTTTCTATGTTAAACCAAGCTGTTCAGATTTTTTCTAAATTTGGTGTGCTTAATCAAACCTTGTTTGATCGTTGTATCAAAGAACCTGAAGAAATGCATCAGTCTGCGGGATTGTATAAAAGTATAGATGATTTTTTAAACAATTATAAAACAAATGTAGTCATGCCACAAATCAATCATTTATTATCAAGCGATGAACTATCTGATATATATGTTGAAATATGTCGTATGTTCAAGAACAAATCGTTAAGTCAAGCTAGAGTTGATCACTGTTTTAAAACAGCAGAAAATAAATATGCTCATACCACTGAAACACATGATATGCCTGATCTTAACTCCAATGATGTTAATAATGATGACGATCCGGATTTTTTAAATTATTTGGAAGAACAGGTAAAAGCCGAAGCTGCTGCACAAGCCAGAATAACAGAAGAGAATAAAGCCCAAGGAGTTTATAATCAAATATTAAGAATGATAATTCAACATCATTTAAAAGTACCTTTCGAATACAATGGTTGGAAATCGACATTGACTCTGGAGCAAAAACAGCGCTTGTTGAATCAGTTACAAAATACTGCAAGAGATAAGGCATTAGAACAAGGAGATATAAACAGTGCTTTTGATTCATTAGTCGACGTTAAAGGCCCTCATTTTGAAGAAAAAAGTCCTGAAGAGAATAGTGAGCCTTCTTGCAAAAACCCCCAAACCCCCAAACCCCCAAACCCCCAAACCCCCAAACCCCCGCTCAATTGTTATCCGCTATTGAGGCAAATATGGGAGGAGCAAATTTTTCTCAACGTATTGATGATCTACTGAACTACATTAAGACTATTGATGTTTCAGAGCAGATTGTAAAACAAATAAACGATCTAAAACAATTTTTTTAAACATTAAAAACACTCCTGACGATAATAACGCCAAGCTTACAGAGAATAAGGCTTTGGTTTTGGATGATCTTGCTGAAGAGATTTCAACTTTGGGTCGTAAAAAACAGTACAATGAAGTTAAGGCCCGATACCAGAACAATGGAAATATAAATGAAGGAGCTTCTGCTGAAGTTAAGCATGAAAACGAAACCGATAAAAAGAAAGGCTTTGGATTGAATTAGTTATGAACTCAATTGTTCAATCTGTTTTTCTTAAATAGAGTGATCAATATGTATTTAATTGAACAATTGAGTTTTAATTGATACAATAATCTACTTTTTGTTGTTTTTAATTCGGTGAGTATTCTGCATGAAGTTATTCGTTATTTTAATCGTAACACTTATGAATGGTGTATTGTTTGCACAGCAGGATATTCAAGTAAATGGAACAACTAAATATGCAGTTGTAAAAGCGTCTAACCATCGTTTTCAAGCATCAGTTCCATTTAAATCGATTCGTTTATTAAATATGACCTTATCTGATCATGCTTGGCAAAAATTAGATCAGAATAAAAAGACCGTATTACATAGTATGAATTCAGTAAATGAGAACAATTTACCTTCTTACGTTCAATTAGGTATGAACAATGTACCCGTACTGGATCAAGGACCTTATGGTACATGCGTAACGTTTGCCAATACAGCAGCAATTGAGGCTGCGGCGAATAAAGGTGATTTCATTAGTCAGTTGTGTCAATTAGAACTAGGCCAGTATTTTGAAAATAATACTGCAGGGTCTTATGCAAGTGGTTGGAATGGCTCTGTTGGGCAAGTTGTGCTTAGTCAAATAAGTAATTTTGGGGTTATAACAAAAGATATAGAAAAAAGCATTGGATGCAGCGGATTAACATCTTATCCTGTTGATGGAAATATCCCTGCTAATGAATTAACACTTCTAGATTATAGGAAAAACAGCACAGATATTTCAGATTCCAGTCTTAATGTGGGTTGGTCTTCTTTAATGGATTTTTATCAGGCATTTGCAGATAACACGAATCGTGATGAGCTATTGTTGACCGTCAAAGACACCTTAAACAAAGGAGACAGATTAACCTTTGGTGTGTTATTGTTTGCTCCTCAAACAGGATTTGCAGGTGCTGTTGCTAAGCATAATGTGACCGATGATACCTGGGTGATTACCCCTATGATTAATATGATGATCAATAGTCATGAGAATCATGGTGGACATGAAATGATTATTACAGGTTACGACGATGACGCAATAGCCACGGATGACAAAGGTCGAGTGTATAAAGGCTTATTAACACTGCGAAATTCATGGGGTATTAATGCTGGTGATCAAGGCAATTTTTATATGTCATATGACTACTTTAAACGTCTAGCCGTTGAAGTGCAGCGTATTCGTCAACTGTAAACTCTAATTGCAAATACAGTGCAGGCAAAAACAAGCAATCTCTTGTTTTTTTATTGTACTATTGGGTGCGTTTACGCGGTTATTCATATCGAATGACTTGTCTTTTTCTTCCTCTTAATAATATACTTTCACGATTATATGTAGGGGAGAGTGAATATGGGACAAAAGATTTCTATTGTAGGCGGAGCCGGAGCCATTGGTCTTGTGCACGCTTGGATGTTGGCTGCAGCGGGGCATACGGTAACGATTCTAGACTCACGCCAAGATGGGTATCCCGGGGCTTCCTTTAATAATTTATTAAATGCACCTCATTTGTTTTTTCGGTTTTTGGAAATGGATCGGTTGATCGCTAATCTTCCTGAAGGAGGAATGAGTGTAGATGCGTTTAAAGAGCAATTTGTACGCTTTCCCTCGGTGTTCCAATCAAGAATACATGCTAATGTTGAGCAAGTTACTCAGCCGTTAACCCAGAATGACTGTATCCAAATTATTCAAGATACGTTGCGTTTACCAATGAACAGTATTCATCTGGCTCAAGCAAGTGACGATATTAAACATCCCCAAGATATCATTGTCGTTACTGTTAAATGTGCTGCATTAACATCAGCCTTGGGTCATAAAATTAAAGCGATCCCTCAATCATCAAGCACGCCTGTTGTTATCTTTGCAAACGGCATGCTGCCTTGGATTAAGCCAGAACCTGACTTTGCCGGCCTTCGCATACAAAGTCTTAGTGAAATTTATGACTTTGTGCACAATGTTGGTACTGAAAAAGTCAAAGCGGGTGTATTAATTAAATATGGGGCTGCAATCGATGGGAATGGAGAATTTTGTGTTCGATCGCCATTTTTTAATACCAGAAATAGTATCGCGAATATTAATACTACAGATATCACTCCTGATTTAAAATTAGTTTCGGATGTTTACACAGAAGCAGGCATTAAAACGGAACCAACAGATAAAATAAATTATATTATGTTAGAGAAGCTTAATTATAATCTAACAGGTAGCATTATGGGTGCTATTTTCAACTATAAAATGGGCGAATTAGTTTGTAATCAGGGCACTAAAAATGCTGTTGAAGCGTGTGCGAAAGAACTATATCAATTAGCGAATGCACTGAATATACAATTGGCAAACTCTGAAATAGAATTTGTTAATCAAACCATTGATGCATTACAAAAAAACTCAGAGGTTGTCTCATCGCCTTTACAAGATATACGGGCAGGGCGTCGTACAGAAAAAGAGTTTCTTGTTAAAGCTGCAATTGAATTGGCTCAAACATATCAGATTGCTATGCCTGTTTTACAAGCGATGTATGATTTAATAACACGGATTGAAGACAAAGCATGTGTTCATGTTGAACAAGGACGCATGATGCAAGAGAGTATATTAAATTCTATTGCGGAGAGAGACATTGTTTCTATTGCACAAGAATATCATTTTAATAAGTCCAATGGAGGCTTAAGTATCTTTTCTTCCTCTCCAAAAAAGGATAAAAAAAATACAGAAGAATCTGTTTTATCTTATTCAATCTGATGTTTTAGCTGTCTAGCTGGATACCATAGTCAACATGACCTCACTGAGTGTGAAATTACGTCTTGGCAAATGTTAGCGAAGCAAGCCTGTTCAGATATTTAATTGTAAATCGCTCTGCTTCGCTATTGCTCGCAATGACGGATTTAAAAGCTCTAAATTGTCTTTGCGAGGAGTTTTACGACGAAGCAATCAAGAGACCTCACAGAACTGATAAAAAATCATGAATACACGGTTAGGCAAAAGTCACTAGATTACTTCGCTAACGCTCGTAAAGACGAAATGGGTTCATTTTTAAAGCACTCATGATCTCGCCCTGAGTTGGATACCTATTATTGATCTCCTGCTGCTCGTTTACAGTATACTAGAATGTGGCGAGCCCCTTTGTATATTGCGCATCAAATACAATACATATAGGTATTCGGGTGGATGCCAATAATGCCACAGACCAATTTAAGCGATTACTTATTACAGGTGAAGGGAATTTATGAGACGTTACTACGACAGCTAATTTATTCTATCTGCTTTGATTTCATCCATGCGCGCGTTAATCCTTGCTAGCAATAGGTGATCTTTGCTCGCTAATTCTTTGGCTAACTTAAACTTAGCCATAGCTGCGCGATTTTCACCTTGTAACATGTGGCATTCTCCTAAAGTGAAATAGGCATAATCTTTGTGATGGTTATCTGATTGTGCACGAGCCAGGAGTTGGCAAATAGGTAGGTCGCCTTTAAATTGCCTACTGGCTTTCAGTAACGTACTAACCGCTTTTTCAGATTGCCTGGCCGCCATTAATGCCTGAGCATATTCAAATACTGCTGCGTAATTATCAGGATAATTTATTTGTAATTCTTTTAATTGAGTTAATGCATTGGCATAGTGTTGACGTCCTGTTTCAGCTTGAGCCATGGCAATGGCATAAAATAAATTATCATGATCTTGATTTAACAACGGTTGGATCATCGATTCTGCTTCACTAAACTGGTTGTTTGATAATAATGCTAATACATGACCGTATTGACAGGCTTTCTGACTGTTATGTTTTATACAGTCTTGCTGATAATAGCTGATTAACTTTTTACTATCTTGAGAGACTGCGTTTCTGATTAATTCTTTAAATAAATGATAATCTAAGTTATCTGGATAGCTTTTTTTAATTAAATGTAAACTTCGATTTTCGGCCTCTGCAATTCGGTCATCATCCATAGGGTGAGTTCTTAAAATAGCAGGCACATTATCGGTATAATAATAACGTGTGCTTTGTTGCATTTTTTTAAAAAAACCAGCCATTCCTCTAGGATCAAGTCCGGATTTAATCAGCATATCAATACCAATTCGGTCGGCTTCTTTTTCGTTAGAACGAACAAAGTTAATATTTCCTTGGGCAAATCCAGTAAGCGATCCCATCAGTGCCCCACTACCTAAAGCAGGATTGATAACACCTAATGCAATTGAGGCAAGCATACTGGCTAGCATGGGAATTTTCATTTGTTTCTCATGCTCCATCATGCGGTAGAGATGATGCTGGCGTACGTGAGCGATTTCATGCGCCATGACAGCGGCTAACTCACTTTCATTGCTTGACGCTAAAATCAGTTGAGAATTAACACCAATGTATCCACCTGGTCCTGCAAATGCGTTAATTTCAGGTGATTTAACTAGAAAAAACACCGGAGGTTGTATCTGACCATGTCGAGCAAGTGTTTGACCTAAATGATTAATGTATTGATTTGCTAAAGGCGTACGGATGACGCTGTTGGATTGATTAATTTGTTGGACAAATTGTTTTTCTAACTCATCCAATTCATTATTTGAATAAGGTGAAAAAGCACATAATTGTCCTGGCAGCAGAAGCATTAGACTCAA
>CAZNVR010000032.1:0-14313 GCA_964576655.1 uncultured Legionella sp.
ATTGGTTCTGAACGAAGTGTAAGTCGCGATAATACCAATGCAAATGCTAAAGGCGCGCGAGGTCTTCAGATCACATCAAACCTGGAATTAAATACAAACTTACCTAATTACTCAGGGAGCCGTATGGGCGCTTTAGCCAAAGGAGTATATGATTTCTTTGCCATAACAAAACTCTGGAAAAAATACATCTCATCCCTAGTGTCCAAACAACAAGATATTAAGGCAGACCCCAATGCTATCAAAGCTCGCATGCAGAAAAATAAGCAATCCGCAGACAACTTATTAAATCATCCCCCAAATGCCACGCTGTTAAGCACCCCAAGGTCACGGTAATCGCATGTGTTACTCACAGCGTTTGTATCTGAATTCACTATCAATATCGTCTAAATGCTGTGCATAAAGCACAGCTCATGGGAATTATAATGCTCGACGCCACGTCGTCCCTTCAGCACTGTCTTCAATTTCAATCCCTTGATTAAACAACACCTGTCTAATTTCATCAGCCCGAGCCCAATCACGTTGTAAACGAGCCTGAATGCGCGCTTCAATTAACTCATTAATTAACGCCAGCTCGTCGTTTACACCTGCTTGCAAGAACGTTTCCGGATCGTGCTGAAGAATACCCATTAAACCACCAAGGTGTTTTAATGTTGCAGCCAATTGAGGAGATTTCGTTCTATTGATTTCATGACTCAATTGAAAAAGTACAGATAAAGCCACAGGCGTATTAAAATCATCATTCATAGCATGATTAAACTGCTCAACCCAATTTGCATCAATCCCCTCATCATCTGCCCAAGACATATTTTTCATGGATTGATATAAACGCATGACGGCTTTATTGGCGTTTTGTAAATTGTCATCTGAGTAATTTAACGCGCTTCTATAATGACTACTCAACAGAAAATAACGAATAACTTCTGGATGATGGCGTTTTAACACGTCTTCAATCGTGAAAAAATTACCCAGAGATTTCGACATTTTTTCCTGATTAACTTGAAGCATACCTACATGAAGCCAATAATTTGCAAATCGCTTACCCGTTGCACCTTCACTTTGTGCAATTTCATTTTCATGATGAGGAAATTGTAAATCCAGCCCTCCACCATGAATATCAAATTGCTCACCCAGTTGTTCCATGGCCATCGCGGAACATTCAATATGCCAACCAGGACGCCCATCTCCCCACGGAGAAGGCCAGCTGGGTTCATGAGGCTTTGCTGCTTTCCATAATACAAAATCCAATGGCGAACGTTTTTCTTTAACAACGTCAATGCGAGCACCGGCTTCTAACCCGTCTAAATCTTTTTGTGCCAAAGCACCATAATTTGAAAATTGCGCTACTTGATAATACACATCCCCATTATCTGCAACATAGGCGTGATTAGTGTCTATTAAACGCTCAATCAATTGAATAATGCTTTTAATATGATCCGTTGCTCGAGGTTCAAAATCCGGTGGTAAAATGGCTAGTGCCTTTGAATCAGCATGCATGCTATCAATATAATGACTCGTTAACTCATGGATAGGTATACCTCGTTCATGTGCACGAACAATAATTTTGTCATCAATGTCTGTGATATTGCGCACATATGTAACTTCATAACCTTGACTACGTAAAAAACGAACGATGACATCAAAAGAAACCATTGAGCGAGCATGCCCTAAGTGACAATGATCATAAACGGTGATCCCACAGACATAAATGCCTATTTTACCCGGCTGCATGGGTATAAACTCTTCTTTTTGCCGTGTTAAAGAATTATAAAGATTTAACATTTAATCGACCTTCCCCCAAGTATCCTTCATATCCACCACGCGATGAAAGGCTGATACTAAACCTTTTTCAACCGTATTCACGCGATAATATCCTAAACGCTCAAATTGAAATGTTTCATCAAGAGGTTGAGAGGCCAGTGAAGGCTCACATAATGCACTTTGCACTTTTAATGAGTCATGATTTAAAAACTGTAAAAAGTCCTCTTCACGTGCAGGATTTGCATCATGAAACAAACGATCGTATTGATAAATTGTAACAGGATAGGCGTGCGCTGCAGACACCCAATGAATCACACCTTTAACTTTTCGATCCACAGGATTTTTACCCAATGTATCTGGATCATACGTACATCGTACTTCAATCACCTGCCCTTCTGCATCATGAATCACATCAGTACAACGAATCACATAAGCATGGCGTAAACGTACTTCTGCACCAGGAAATAATCGAAAGTATTTTTTAGGCGGATTTTCCATAAAATCACTGCGCTCAATAAATATTTCTCGTGAAAACGGTAAAATACGATGTCCAGCATTTGGATCTTGTGGATTAAATGGTGCGTTTAATTCTTCAACCTGATCCACTGGGTAATTTTCAATAACAATCTTTAAAGGTTCAAGTACACAAAGGGCACGTTTTGCAGTGGTATTTAACACATCACGCACACACGCTTCAAAAATAGACATATCAATCACAGAATCACTGCGAGAAATACCAATCACTTCGCAAAATTGACGAATTGCTGCAGGTGGATAACCTCGTTGCCTCATACCAGAAAGGGTTGGCATGCGTGGGTCATTCCATCCGTTTACCACATTTTTTTCCACCAACTCACGTAATTTGCGTTTACTTGTAATGGTATGTGACAGATTTAAACGTGCAAATTCAGTTTGAACAGGTTTTGCCGGTACAGGCAAATGTTCAATTAACCAATCATATAACGGCCTGTGATCTTGAAACTCCAGGGTACATAACGAATGAGTGATCAGTTCTAGCGCATCAGATAAAGGATGCGCATAATCATACATAGGATAAATACACCAATCATTGCCGGTGCGTTGATGAGGCACATGCCGAATACGATACAATACCGGATCACGCATATTAATATTGCCTGACTGCATGTCAATGCGCGCACGCAACACATGACTGCCATCAGCAAATTCACCCTGTTTCATGCGTGAAAATAAATCCAGATTCTCAGCCACTGTTCGATTTCTATAAGGACTTTCACGACCGGGTTCTTGTAACGTACCACGGTATGCACGAATCTCCTCCATACTTAAGCTATCAACGTATGCAAGATTTTTTTCAATCAGCATTAATGCATAATCATACAACGCTTGATAATAATCCGATGAATGCGTCATATCACACCAACTAAATCCAAGCCAGCGCACATCTTCTATAATCGCTTGCACATACTCATCTTCTTCTTTCATGGGATTTGTGTCATCAAAACGTAAATAACAACGCCCAGAAAACTCTTCTGCCAAACCAAAATTTAAACAAATAGATTTAGCATGTCCAATATGCAAATAGCCATTAGGCTCTGGAGGAAAACGTGTAATAACGTGTTGATGCTTGCCCGAAGCCAACTCATCAGTAATTAATTGTCTAATAAAATGTGCGCGTTTTTCGTTGTTTTCATTCATAAAATTATCCTGCAACATCTAAAAGAAAAGGAAGTCCATTGGTATGATGTGTGACACCAAACGCATCAGGATAAGTCACACCAACCAAATATAAACCATAAGGAGGCGCTGTTTCTGCACCTAATCGTCTGTCTTTTGCAAACAACACATCTTGGACCCAGGACGCAGGCTTTCGTCCTGAGCCCACGGCCATAAGCACCCCAGTAATATTTCTAACCATATGATGCAAAAAAGCATTTGCCATAATATCAATAAAAATCATATCGCCATGACGTGTCACATTAAGGTGATGAATATTACGCATCGGTGTTTTGGATTGACATTCAACTGAGCGAAATGAGGTAAAATCTTGTTCGCCTATTAAATATTGGCTCGCTTCCTGCATGATTCGATGATCCAATTGACGATATTGCCATGTGACATTTCCTCGCAATAAAGCGGGTCTGATTGGAGTATTGTAAATCACATAACGATAACGTCTGGCTGTTGCAGAATAGCGCGCATGAAAATCATCCGGCATTTCTTTAGCCCATTTAACACAAGCATCTTTAGGTAAAAATGAATTGACACCGTGGATCCAGGCGCGCGTTGCACGCTCGTTTTCAGCATCAAAATGCACTATTTGACTAGTAGCATGCACACCCGTATCTGTTCGACCTGCACAAACAACACTTACATCATGAGAGGCAACTTGCGCCAATGCATCTTCCAACACCTGCTGAACAGTACGCAAACCGGTTTGCGCCTGCCAGCCATGATACTGGCTACCATCGTATTCCACCATCAAGGCAACACGCATATGCCATTTCCAAATCAAAACGACCAATGTATAACACCAAGCCGCTTTTGTCTAGGTAGAGTAAGATCTTAGATAAACAAATAGCGACAAACACAAATAGCCGCAATCACTCCCGCAGCATCGGCAATTAATCCTGCGGGAATAGCATGACGTGTTCGACGTATATTAACAGCACCAAAATAAACAGCAATCACATAAAATGTTGTTTCCGTACTGCCCATCATGGTCGCGGCAGTTTTGGCAAGAAATGAATCACCACCATGATCATGAATTAACTCAGCCATCATTCCAGAGGCAGCACTGCCAGAAAATGGCCTAATTAATGCCAAGGGCAATAACTCGGTAGGCATTCCCAAAGTATTTAATAAAGGTCCCAGCCATTGTTGTAATAACTCAAAAAAACCCGATGCACGCAACATGCCTACTGCAACCATGATGGCAATTAAATAAGGAATTAAACTAATGGTTGTTTCAAAACCTTTTTTAGCACCATCGATAAACGCATCAAACACATTGATTTTTTTAATCACACCGTAAAAAGGAATACCTACTACAAACGCAAGAAACATCCAATTAGAAAATTGATTAGCAAAATGACTCATCATAAATTACCTGTAGGTTTTATACGATACATAGGTAATTTTGCCAATTGAGTCACGGCTATCAATGCAACAATGGTTGATATTGTTGTCGCAATTAACGTACTAAAAATAACGCTACTCGGATGTAAACTACCATTTGCCGCAAGATAAGCAATAGCTGTTGCTGGAATCAGCTGAACACTCGAGGTATTAATTGCCAAAAAGGTACACATCGAATTACTGGCTATTTGTGCATTGGCATTTAAACGTTGCAACTCTTTCATCGCTTGCAACCCAAATGGTGTAGCAGCATTCGCAAGTCCCAGCATATTGGCTGATATATTTAAAACCATCGCCCCCATTGCAGGATCCTGAACGGGCACATCTGGAAAAAGTCTATGCATAATCGGTTGCAAGACTCGCGCAAGTCTATCCACTAAGCCTGATTTTGAGGCGATCTCCATCATTCCAAGCCATAATGCCATCACGGCTGTAAGTCCAAGAGCAATGTCAAAAGCAAATTTGGCAGAATCCGTGACAGCACGCACAACGTTATCGATACGACCTTGAATAATGCCTACAATTACGGCAAGAAACATCATAGACAACCAAATCAAATTTAACATTATTGTTCCTTCATCAAAACATGCGTAAAATTGCCCGAAAAACAATGGAACCCTTTTCGAATGTTCAAAAAACTCATCACTTGCAATTTTTTATTGCTATTATCATTCCAGGCAATAGCGGATGTAAACTTAGAGGCTAAAGCGGATTACACTATCCAAGAACTATATCACAGTCAAACGCTCAAACCGATATCAGACCTACCTACTCGTATTGATGTGTTTAGCGCACAATTTCTAGAAAAGCCCTACCTGCGTGGTGCGTTAGGCGAAGGACGTGCGGGATATTATGATAATACCCCTCTGTATAGAACAGATGCTTTTGATTGCGAAACGTTTGTAGATACCGTTTTAGCATTGGCTTTCGCTCATGATTTAACGTCTTTTAACCAACTCATTCGTAAAATTCGTTATCAAAATGGCAAGGTATCTTTTTTTCATCGAAATCATTTTACTTGCTTGGATTGGAATATAAATAATCAACAACAAGGTTTTATCAAAGATATCACATCCACACTTCATGATGAACATGGACAGAGTATTACGAAAATGGCTACTGCTTTGATTGATAAACCCAATTGGTATCAGCATTTTTCTAACGACATCATTCGTATCGATAACATCAATAGCAAAGAGCAAAATAAACGGTTGAATCATTTAAAAGAAAAAGGACAACAACTACCACGTACCTTATCTAAAACCCCTTTTATCCCATTAACGGCTTTGTTTAACAAGCAAGGGGATGCAAATATGTATCTATTCAATCAAATTCCTCATGGAGCCATCATTGAAATTGTTCGTCCAAATTGGAACCTGCAACAAGAAATTGGTACCCATCTTAATATTTCTCATTTAGGATTTGCCATAAGAAAACAAGGTATTTTAATGTTTCGAGCAGCAACCTCTTCAAATGACAAAATCATGGATTGTCCTTTGATTGATTATTTACGTGAAACACAAAAAAGCCCGACTATTAAAGGAATTAATATTCAAATAGCAATACGCCAATAATATATCACTTAGCCTTGGTATTAACGCAATAACTGTCTATAATAAGATCGGATGAAGCAAAAAAAATACTCAAAAGGAGTTGGCAATGCAAAACATCAAACAGTCTAGTTTAAAAGGATTACTTACCTCATCAATATTAGCCATGACTCTACTAGGAACTGCAACTCAAGTGCAAGCAGGCATCGTTTATACCACACCTGTGAATGGCGTTATTATTACTAAAGCTCCTGTTTATAATGGATATGGCTATCGACATGGGTATTACGGTGCATCATATGGTCGAGGAACCGTTTACAATAATTCTTATCGACATGGTCATTATGGTAATACTTATTATCGTCATGGTTATAAACACGGTACAGTGATTCATAACGGCAATGTTCATCATTACAGACGATAACATCAAACGCGTATGCCTCTTCGTGAGGTATGCGCGTTAAACATCCAATGTCACACGCCTTTAATTTTCATAATAACACCCGATTTAATAATCGTTTTACAGTAATTAATTGAAGGATTATAAACCACGTCATCCAAACTGTTTGTCGACCAAATCACCAAATCTGCTTTTTTTCCAATCTCAACACTGCCTATTTCATCGTGTAAACTTAATGCTTTAGCTGCATTCATGGTCACACCCTGCCATGCTTCGTCTATAGTTAAACCAAACAAAACACAAGCCATATTCATCATAAGAGGCAGCGTTAAAAAAGGAGACGATCCTGAATTAGCATCTGTAGCAATAGCGATAGGAATATGATGCTGTCTTAATGCCTCAATCGGCGGTTTAATCGTTTCTTTTAATCCATAATGTATGCCGGGAAGTAACACGGCTACCGTGTTGTCATTCACCAAATATTTACAATCATCCGCACCTAATGCCTCAATATGATCCACAGAACAAACAGGGTAACGACGCGCCAATAATGCAATATTTGGATCTAGCAATTGCTCAGCATGTAATTTTAACTTTAGACCCATGCTTGCTGCTGCTTGGAATAAACGTACCATTTGCTCTGAAGTAAAGAGCATGTCATCACAAAATGCATTCACAAATAAAGCTAGTTTCTTTTTAGCAATAACAGGAAGTAATTGATGGATGACATAATCCATATACGCATCAGGATTACATTGATATTCAGACGGTGTTGTTGGAGCACCTAAAAACGTTGGCACAACAGTCATGTCCGTACTCTTTGAGAGCATACGTGCAACCGTTAATATTTTTATTTCTGTATTTAAATCCAGACCATACCCTGATTTTATTTCAACGGTTGTTGTACCATGTGAAAGCATAACCATGGCACGTTGTAAGGCTTGTTTGTTTAAATCCTCTAAACTGGCTCGACGCGTGGCCTTTACAGTGCCAAACACCCCTCCTCCTTGACGTGTAATCTCCTCTTGCGAGACACCACTTAAGCGTTGCGAAAATTCAGAAGCGCGATTACCAGCATAAACAAGATGAGTATGACAATCAATTAAGCCTGGCGTAATCATGTTTTCATCGGCATCTATAATATGTGCAGCTACAACCGATTTAATATCTGTAGTTATAAGTAAAATAATACCATCTTTAATTGCAATATTTGCACGCTCAATAATACGCTGATTGGCGTCCATGGTGACTACGCGCGCGTTTTTAATGAGTAAATCATAGACTAAGTCTTGATGTGAATGGATAGGATTAGGACGATCGTCCAAGATGTCTATTTCAGCATCCGCAGGCGCATCCGAAAGACTTTTAAGCATTGATAACATATTGTCATAATGCATAAGAGAGCCGCTTCATAATGACAACATTGAAAAGGAACTCAAACACTAATATTCTCCGTAACATTAATGGTTCATAGGACTAACCTACTTTCACAGATATTAAACCATATAGTAGGTACCTATCGCTATCGTTCTGTTATAGGGCAATTGATAAAACTCTATATTTAAATTTGCAGAGTAATTTCTCACTAAGAAAGAAAATAGTTTTTCCTGCCAAAAAAACCACATGGTTTGATGCTCATGAGAAGCCACAATATTAGGAATTTCAATAAAATACATTGCATTATCTACATCCACTGCAAAAGGAAGCAGCTGTCTATCATTGGCCGTAAACAATGCTTGAGGAATAGAAACGGTGTCCATAAACCCATAATGCAGTGTTAATTGACATACATTGGTTTTTAAACAAGAGATTTGATATCTGTCGGCGGATGATACGTAAGGGATATTTTCCACCGAGTAATTAATAATTAATACATGTTCAGGCATAGTACGATTCAGCTTTAAAAAATGTAAAAAACTCCCTCCACTTTTATCGTAGATATCCGTTATAAAAATAGCTGTTGTATTGGGCAAATGGTTTAAGCTTTTATAATCCAATTGCCTTAATATTTTGGAGAAGGCCTCTTTTTTCACATAATAAGTGGCTTGTAGATAAGTTCTACCTCTATTCCAAGTGTACATTATAAAGGCACACCCTGTGGCAAATACCACAGGAACCCACCCCCCTGTGACTAGTTTTTGAATATTGGCGCCTAAAAAAGCCAAATCAATACCACCAAAAAACAAACAACCCAGCAGGACTAAAAACCAATTCCAGTGCCAGGTATAAATAATTAAATACACCACTAAAAAACTGGTTAAAATCATCACTAAATTTACAGCGATACCATAAGCATGTGTTAATGCGTCAGCATTTTTAAAAGTTAAAACCAATAACAATGTCCCAATGCCTAAAATCAAATTAATTTGAGGAATATAAATTTGTCCTCGTTGAAAACCTGACGTCTGAATAATAGGTAGATGAGGGTATAACCCTAATAAAACGGCTTGTTTAGTAATAGAAAAAGTAGCTGAAATCACTGCTTGTGATGCAATAATAGTCGCTAGCGTTGCCAATATAATAACAGGCATCGCAAATCCTTGGGGCACCAACATGTAAAATGGGTTTGTAATACCCTCAGGGTGAGTCAGTAAATAAGCTCCTTGGCCAAAATAATTAAGCAACAAACAAGGGAGAACTAAAAAAAACCAACTCAAGCGTATCGGTTGTTTTCCAAAATGACCTAGATCCGCATACAGCGCCTCTCCTCCAGTCATCACCAAAAAAACACCGCCTAATAAAGCATACCCCGTCCATCCATTATGATAAAAAAAGTCAAAGGCATACCAAGGATTCATGGCCTTTAAAACGACAGGATTGTGAATTATTTGTATCCCACCTAAAACAGCAATCAGACCAAACCAAAGAAACAAAATGGGTCCAAAAACAAAACCAATTTTTTCGGTGCCAAATGATTGAACAGAAAACAAACCAACTAAAACAATACACGTTAACGGCAAAATACAACCCGATACTTCTGGTATAAAAACATTCACGCCTTCCAATGCACTCATGACTGAAATGGCCGGTGTTAACATGCCATCACCAAACATTAATCCTGCACCTAAAATGCCTGCAATAAATACAAATTTAGAACGTTCACTGTGAATTCGTTTAATCAATGCAGAAAGCGCTAGAATTCCCCCCTCACCATCGTTATCCGCACGTAATAAAATTAATAAATATTTAATCGAAATAACAATAATTAAAGACCAAAAAATTAAAGACAATACCCCTAAAACATCTAATAAATTAATGGGCAGTCCTCGTAATGACTCACGTAAAGCATATAAAGGACTTGTTCCAATATCGCCATACACAATACCTAGGGCGGCTAAAGATAAAGACGGAAGAGTTGCAGATTCAGGGTTATGCGATGCATTCAAGTGACACGTCCTGATGAAATTGAATCAAAAAATCATATCAGTACTCATAGAACAAAGCAATTTGATGGGTTAATTGATGGTCATCAGATTGCGAAATCAAAGCAGATGCTTAATAATGAAGATTGAATTGTTACAGGAGTGAAAATGTCAGCCTATCCAGTTGCTAAACGCACCCTTTGCGTAAGCCTACTTACCTTATTATTAAATGGCTGTTTTCATCCACCTTATAACAACTTTCAAAAGCCGCCTATTCCTGTAAAACGCGCCATAGCTGGGGCTGGCGTTGGTATTATTACAGGCTCACTTGTTGGTGGAACCGCTGTGGGTGGTGCGATTGGGGGGTTAATTGGTGGAACCGTGGGGACACTTTCAGAAATAAAACATTCAGGGAAACAAGATACCATTCGTGACTTACAAAAAAATGACATTCAATTTGTACAGTATGGCGATACCATGGTACTTATTGTACCCACCGATCACTATTATGAATTCAATAGCCCTAAATTAAATGAGATTTGTTTTGAAGGCTTAAATAACATCATAAAGTTATTAAAGCTTTATAAATGCAGTACGGTATACGTTGCAGGATTTACCGATAATGTCGGTTCACAGCGGCATAAAAAACGCTTATCACAAGCTCAAGCTGAAACCATGCTCACGTTTCTTTGGGCCAATAATATCCAGGCTAAACGCCTGACGGCTGAGGGGTATGGCGATCAATTTGATATCGGTGATAACCACTTAATTCGCGGCAGTGCTTACAATCGTCGCATTGAAATTCAATGGGAAAATAAATCAGAACCCACACCGCGTGTTGAACCGGCGAATGATGGAATGAAATAGAGCGCAGCTAATTATGGAAAAAGCGTTTTGGTATAACATCTGGGCATCGAATAAAATTGGTTTTAATCAATCAAAACCCAATCAATTATTAACGACGTATTTTGAAAAATTAAATTTAAAACAAGGGCTGCGAATTTTTGTCCCTTTGTGTGGCCAAAGCATTGATATGCTTTGGCTTATGAACCAAGGATATCAAGTCCTTGGTGTTGAATTAAGTTCAATTGCATGCAATGCTTTTTTTAATACGTTTGCAATTCCATTTAAGATCATTCAACTGGAAAAATTTACGCTCTATCAGAGTAAAAACATTTCTCTCTTGTGTGGTGATTTATTTGATTTGGATAATCAATTATTAGGTAAAATTGATGCCATTTATGATAAAGCAGCTCTGATTGCCCTTCCTGATGACTTACGCCAACATTATGCGTCATTTTTAGCACAAATAACAAAGCAAGCACCCATGCTGTTAATAGCCTACACATACAATCAAAATGAAATGCCAGGCCCACCCTTTTCCGTTGATGAAAATAAAGTTAAAGCTTTATATAACTCTTATTACACTATTCAATTATTATGCCATCAAGCGACCAAAAGCATTCCCAAACATCTAGCTAACAAAGGATTAACAGCAGCAAGTGAAGAGGTTTATTATTTGTATTCAGCTTAATCAGATGTGCTTGACTTTCCAATCACATTGACAGGGTATGAAATTCAAAATATCATCTTGTGATTAATTTACACAATAACGGATGTGCGCGTGCCTGACTCAAAATTACTTGGTGGAATTTTATTAATTGTAGGCACCTCTATTGGCGGTGGCATGCTGGCTTTACCTGTGTCCACAGCAGCTGCTGGCATGACGCATTCTATTGTATTTCTAATCCTGTGCTGGCTCATAATGACCATCGGTGCACTACTCATTCTTGAAGTGAATTTACGCCTTCCAGTAGGTAGTAACATGGTGTCTATGGCAAAATCAACTCTGGGTCTTCCTGGTCAAATTATTGCCTGGATAACTTATTTGTTTTTATTATATACCCTGCTCGCTGCTTATATTTCGGGGGGAACAGATGTATTTAACAGTTTATTACAGGCCATTCATATTCAGCTACCTAGTACGCTCACCTCATTACTATTTACCCTGATATTTAGCTTTGTTATTTATGGGGGAATTCGAATCGTTGATTATGTAAATCGTGGATTAATGTTTGGAAAATTAGGCATATATTTAATTCTAGTCGTTATTATTATCCCCCATATTGATGTCCTTAAATTATTTGGCGGTTCATTAAAAGCCATCACAAGCAGCATTATGATTTTAATCACATCGTTTGGTTTTGCAACGATAGTGCCCAGTCTGCGGGAGTATTTTAACGATGATATTAAAGCGTTACGTCGAGTCATTCTATTAGGCTCGTTTATTCCATTGGTTTGTTATATTTTATGGAATGCTGTCATTATGGGGGTTGTTGAGCGCAGTCATCTTTTATCGCTAATGAGCAGTGCACATGCAACAAGTGGTTTAACAACAGCAATTAACATGGCTATCCATAGTAAATGGATTACAGGATTTTTTGGAGGCTTTACCTCTATTTGTATGCTGACGGCCTTTCTAGGAGTATCGCTTGGATTATTCGATTTTCTGGCGGATGGTTTAAATTTGAAAAAAAATGGCTCTCAAGGCAAATGCACGCTAGCCTTAACCTTTTTACCTCCACTGGCCGTGGTATTGATTAACCCAGGTATTTACTTGAAAGCCCTGAGTTATGCGGGCATATGTTGCGTTTTATTATTACTTCTCTTACCTGCCATTATGGCATGGAAAGGAAGACAACAAGACACAACAAAAACCAGCTTGATTTTAGTACGAGGTGGTAATTATAGTTTAACGTTCATCATAATTATTTCCGTATTTTTACTGTATTTAGCAATATAGCTTGGGCTTTTGCCCAAGATACGACTTATTAGACCGGTTCCATGATGTCTTTACTTTGGTTATATAAGGTTTGGATATCTAAATAATCAGGCCACATTGTTTGTAAACCGGTTAAACACATATAGCCAAAAGCCAAATTAGCCTCAAGCAATTGATCGATCATCGCCTTAATAGAGTTAAACGATATGTTTTTTTTATCTACAACCACTGTTGAAGAAGCCATGTGTTGACATACGTCTTTAAACGCACTATCTAAGGCTTTAGGTATGGCGATATTTCCATTAAAAATTCGATGATCTGCACTTAATGACACTGGCAATAAATCTTGTACTTCAAATATTTTTTTGCTTTTATTCCACACTTGTCGACGTTCTACATCCATTAATGTAAATTTTGCTGCCTCATTTCTCATCAACGGGGAAATGGATTGGCTATAACCATAGGGGCCAATATTGCTTAAAGACATGACAGGGTTTTTAAATAGAATAGATGCACTATTCATTTCTTTTAATATATTATCTTGAATTGCAATTAGCCATGGATGCGATTTTTCTAATTTTTGACGAACTTTATAACAATAGGTCATTGCATTAACAATATCACGTATTTTATTAAATAAATTTTCAACCGTCATTTCATGGCAGTTTTGAAAAACAATATTACCTAAATGATCATTACATCCTGGTAATTTGACGACCAAGCCAACGTAAGATTCTTGCGCATGATAAATCGTCTGATGATGAAGAAAAAATCGTAGTTCAGCATTTTTTTCTATCATTAGACTTATCGCCTGTAACATTAATGTAGTTAACGTTTGCGATGAATGTTTATTCTCAAAAAAATCAAGACGATTCACATTTAAATTAAATTGTCCAACCATGGTGGGATCACAAGGATTATCCCATTGACTCATTAAAACTTTACGAAATGTAGTCGGCTCAACCATTAGAACATCTGATGTTTTAGAATGAATATGATTAAAAAAATGAGGAATTAATTGCATGGAAGATTGCCATTGTTTACCTGGCAATAAATCTAATTTACTTAATTGACGCAGATGTTTTTTATTCACCCGCTCTGTAAACTCACATACCCCCTCTAAACCAAATAAATTAATTAAAGACATGCCCATGTTATATTGAAAAAACATCACTTCAAAAAACATGTCTTCAAGTACGTCGAGTTTAGCTAACAACTTCTTTTTTTCAGGTAAACCAATATCACAATATAACTCAGCCTCATCAACATGACGTCGCTCATCTTCAAGAATTGTATTAAACACAGATGGCGCCAGATTTTGCTGTTGAAACGATTTAAATAACT
>CAZNVR010000033.1:0-13778 GCA_964576655.1 uncultured Legionella sp.
AAAACAATTTTACATACCCAATCAAGCTACAACCATGTTAACTAAAATTTATGGCGATTATACAACCCTGCCTCCTGAACACTTACGTCGGCCAAACCATTGCCGTGAGCTCATCCTGTGATATTATAGCCCCCGCATCGACTTTAAATAGCGGTGACATGAACTTCCATTAACTTTTTTTAAGGACTTGATCCATGAGACAGGTACCTAGGCGCATCCCCTCCCTAAGGAGGTTTTTATGAAACTTCACGATTTTAAACGTAAAAAACAACAGCAAAACAAAATCACCATGTTAACCTGTTACGACTATCCATCCGCACGTACCATTGCCGACTCAAACATTGATTGTGTTCTTGTTGGTGATTCAGTAGCGATGGTCATACATGGTCATGACAATACAATCATGGCAGACATGGACATGATGCGCTTACACACATCCGCTGTTGCGCGCGGTTTATCAGGACAATTTCTAGTCAGCGACTTGCCTTTTTTGTGCCATAGAACATCATTAGCGGATACTGTTCAAAATGTAAAACAACTATTACAAGCAGGTGCCCATGGTGTCAAAATTGAAGGTGGTGATGCCGATGTCATCAACACTATCTCTCATTTAGTGACCTCAGGCGTCCCTGTCATGGGACATATTGGCCTCACTCCTCAATCCGTATTGCAATTGGGTGGTTACAAAATTCAAGGTCGGCAACAAAATGAAGCCGAATTATTAATCCAACAAGCACAAGCGCTTGAAGCAGCTGGCTGTTTTGCCTTGGTGATTGAATGCGTACCAAGTCCTTTAGCTAAAAAAATAACCGACTCCATACATATTCCTACCATAGGTATTGGAGCTGGCATTGAAACAGACGGGCAAGTACTGGTGTGGCATGACATGCTTGGTTTACAAACTGAATTTAAACCACGCTTTGTAAAACATTTTGCTAAAGGAAAAGCGTATTTATTAGCAGGCATTAATGCTTATACAGACGATGTGCAAAAAGCTCATTTTCCATCGCTTGATCATGCGTTTGAGGAATAATTCATGCAAATTTTTCATAACCTAGATGACTGGCGTGCCGTGAGAAAAACGTTTTCGCATGAATTATCTATTGGCTTTGTCCCAACCATGGGTAACCTACATATTGGTCATGCATCACTATTTAAAACATCCATCAAAGAAAATGATTGCACCATTGCCAGTATATTTGTTAATCCAACACAATTTAATCAATCGGCTGATTTTACTCATTATCCACGTACATTAGAAAGTGACCTTGATTTATTAACCAAGCTTGACGTGGATTTTTGCATTTTACCTGATGAAAAGAGTATCTATAGTGATGAATATCGCTATCAAATCGATGAAAATAAATACTCCAACCAAATGGAGGGCGCTCATAGACCTGGCCATTTTAAAGGCGTATTAACCGTTGTCATGAAATTATTAAATCTTACGCAACCACACCAGGCGTATTTTGGTGAGAAAGATTATATGCAATTGCAATTAATCAAAGACATGGTTGATGCTTTTTTCATGAATATCAATATTAAAGGTTGCCCTACCATCAGAGAACATAGTGGATTGGCCTATAGTTCTCGTAATAACCGTTTAAGTAGCACGCAAAAAATACTCGCCGATAAGTTTGCTCAACTATTTCATCAACCTATATCTTGTGATGAAATCATCAAACAGCTACAAGATATAGGTATAAAAGTAGATTACATAGAAGAGCATCAAGGCAGGCGGTTCGCTGCGGTAAATATAGATAATATTCGATTAATTGATAATTATCAGTATCTTACCGATGTTTCTCGAAGCCGTTGTGATTCTGCAATTTCTAAATCTATTTCAGAAAAACTGGTCTGACTTTTTTTAATCAATTGCTCGCCTTGTCTCATCTTCTGATGGGCTTGTTGAATAATATCTTGCGTGTCAGATCGACTATAGCGAGCGTCTCGATTAAAAAATAATAATGCCATGCCGAGCAATGAATTTGATGGCTTGTTTTTCATCGTGCTTGTCATAGTATTTTTCATGTTGGCATCCTCTTTTATTATTTGTTAAACATTTTATTATTATCGATACAATTGCTTAATTTACTATTTTTAAACTCTGAGTAACAAAAAAAACAGTTTCGATTCGCTAATTGGTTATTACAATCCTGTAAATGTTCTTTTGCATGGGTAAGCTCATCACGTAATGCATCATTTTTTGCCTGATGTTCCATGTTGATTAGTGAAATATCATGATGTTGATGGGATAATTTCATAACCGTTTCTTCCAATTGCTTTTTCTCTTTTTGTGCTTGAGTAAGCTCTTGCGATAATTGAGTTTTACCAAAAAAATATTGCGTAGTTGAAGCCGCAACGCCTGTTGTAACAGCCAATCCAAGCGGGCTTTTCATATAAGTATAAATGGATTGTCCGGCTTCTATAATTAATTGTCTCATAATCGCTCGCAAGTTAGTTATACAATAAAAGACGGCTATCATTGTCCTTTAAAATAAAGCGTAGCATATGAATCATGTTTTGCTACATTAACTCACTAAATACATTATTGCGTGTATCGAAGACCGTCAGGTGATTAACAAGATTTTGGCGCACATCAATCGAAAGGAGGAACATTTGGTGTCCGTCATGGCAGGTACTGGCATTCGCGCACCACCCACCCACTGACTACAAAGTTCTGATAAATTAACACAAACGAGAAAAATGGCTAGCAATAGCTTTTCTGCTTATTGTCGTCTTGGGTTTATGAATGAGCGCAAATCGCACAGAAAATTCAGTGTTACCCGGTGGATCTGATCTATTTTTTATGCGACACAGGTTGGATGACGATAAAACGCAGGCAGGCGTGGTTCATTGAGACTTAGTTTTGGCTGTTTTTTGATCACGGTATGTTCGGAAATTAGGGAATAGGGCTTTTATAAATCCTATACCCTATAAGAAATTACACCGGGCGCGCACGGAATGAGGGTTCAGGGTGCTTGATTAATGTATTTTTTGCCTGTTGTAATGTCTCATCTATTGTTACGAAAGGCTCTAGGTGATTTGTTTCAATGAGATGAGCGGTTTTTTGTTTTGTAAATAAAAACCATTTAAACAGGCTGGTTGCTTTGTGTGTGTATTTATCATTCAGTCCAAATATTTTAGGATTTTTGGGGTTTAGAAGATAATCTTCAATCAGGCAAAAATTTTTATATAAAGGATATTTTTTTTCATAAAGGAAGCGCACATTGGGACATTCCCATAAAAATTTGGCACTCAATGGATGATAGGTTACGTCTTGCACGTATTGAGCAATCACCTGCTTTTCAGCTGAATTATCTTCTGGCGCAAAATGTGAAAATACATCTGCTGCAAGCTGTAGCAAGTCCTCATAAGACAGCAGCTGTGAGTCTTCTACTCCCATTATTTCCCCAGGGCTTTTTTGTATCTCAGCAAGAAAGGCGTGGACTGGTTCTTTTAATTCTGCATCTTTTTCCAATTCGCTAATCTGTTTTAATCCTGACAGACCTGTTTTAAATGTCTGGCTATGGGGCTGGCGTCTGGCAGAATATAAAAGCAATTGATAACGGGCGCGTTGCATATCCAGAGAAAGTTCTTCAGTATCCAAAGCCATTAATATTTCAGCTGCCAGTCTTTCATACGCAGGTAGCAAGTATTTTGTCTGGATGGGATTTAATATTAAATCCAGAGCCTCTACCGCATCATGCTTATTAAAATAAGCATCCAGTCCTTTTAATAATTGATGGCTTTCAATTAAATATACAGGTAACAGGCTATTATCTGTCAGAAGTTCGGGTTCCAGCGATTCCAATCGTAAAACGTCTTTATTAAGTTGGTCTTCATTCGTTAAACCATCTTCTGCCACATATGTGCCAAGGTTGGATAATATGGATTGAATAGCTTTATTTCGTTGCAACAATACAAGAGTCCTAGAATTTACCGGGTATTCGTTAAGTGTGAGTATGGTGTAATTATGATTAATTATTTCAACGCTCAAGCTATTTTCGAAACAGTTGTCTCTAACATTAAGTGAATGTAACTGAGTATTGTTTTTCAACGTGTCTATTAACACTTGTCCGGTTTCCTTATTGAGCCGATTGCCATCAAGATCCAATACCTGCAAGTATATATTGGTTTTTAATGATGCAATTAAAGGCTGTGCGCCCTCATCACTCAGTTTATTGTCATTAAGAGATAATTTACGTAAGGTGGTATTTTTTTCCAGAAGACTGGTAAAAGCACGCGCGCCTTGGGGGCCTATGTAGTTATAACCAAAAAACAGGGTATGTAAGGCTGTATTTTTTTCCAGGGCTGCAGCTAACTCTTGAGCGTCATTAGACAGTAATTCATTATGACCAAGATCCAGGGTATGTAAGGTTTGGTTGTCTTTCAATACCTTGGTTAGATCTGTGAGGCTTCCAGTCCCCAGCTTATTCTGACCAAGCAATAATGTATGTAATGAGGTATTGATTTCGAGGGTTTCAGCGAAAGCGTTGATGCCTTGAGCCGCGATGTGATTTTTGTTGAGCTCTAGGGTAGTTAACGATGTATTTGTTTTTAAGGCTTCAGCTAAATCTTCAGCGCCTCTCGGCCCAATTTTATTGTTGTTCAGGGTTAGCGTGTGCAATGTTTTATTGATTTTCAACATGTCAGCTAAAGCTGTGGCACCTGTATCATAGAGGTGAATCTCCTGATTCGGAGCTCCATTAAGGTCAAGCGTATGGATTGAGGTATTCGTTTTCAATGCTTCAGCTAAAATGCATATGGCTTCCGGGTTGAATTTATTTCCACTCAGATTCAATGTATGTATGCTGGTATTGGTTTGTAACATTTCAGCTAAAACGCGCACGCTGTGAATGTCGAGATCGGTGCGGCTCAGGTCTAACGTATGTAATGTTGAATTGGTTTTCAAAGATTCGAAAATAGCGCGCGCACCGTCAGCATGAATCGTGTTGTCACCAAGAACTAACGTTTGCAGTGTATGGTTGATTTGCAAGGCTTTGGCGAAAGCGAGTGAACCCTTTTTGCCGAGAAATTCAGTCCTGGACCTATAGCCGGTAACATCACACTCTTTGAGATTGAGTGTCAGTAAGGTTTTATTGGTTTCCATGGCTTTGGCCAAGGCACAAGCGGCTTCATTTTCATCACTTTGACTGTTTTCCATGCTAATGCAGCCGAGGTAATTGCCTTCAAGACTGAGGCTTAGCAATGTAGTGTTTTTTTCTAGGGCTTCAGCGATATTGCATCCACTTTCAGAAAAGAGCCAATTATGGCTCAGGTCCAGCACCTGCAACGTTTTATTGATATGCAGGAGTTCAGCAATTGAACGTCCGTTCATACCATCCGTATCCACCATGTCATTGTTTGTTATGGTTAGTACCTGCAGCATGCTATTGTTTGCCAGCCCTTGCATTATAATGCCGGTATCGTGCCCCATAAATTTATTCCAGCTCAGATCCAAGTCAAGTAGCGTAGTATTACTTTCCATAGCAGCGGCTATAACAGGAGCATCATTTTCATCCAGCCTCATATCACTCAGGTTTAATTTAAGCAGCGTGTTATTGGTTTTAAATGTTTCCAATAAGTATGGGTAGGATTCCTGTAAATTACGTATGGAATGCAAGTCAAGACTTTGCTCATTTTTAATCATTTCCACCAGGATGTCTTTTAATTCGCGCATTTTGCCCCCGTTCTGTAATTACGCTTTATTTTTTCGCACATCTTACCCAGCCGACGTTGACAAACGCATTTTGTGGAAGTAACTGAGTAAATTTAATTTGCGTCTGTTGATAAATCATCTTCGACGATCTCGTTTTTTTTAAGAAGATAACTTATAACGCGTTCACTTAAACTTGCTCGATCATTTAATTTACTTTTCAATCTTAACGCCAAAAAAAGGGCGCAGCAGCTAACTCAACTCAAGGGAGCGGGCTGATCACGCAAATGCGCAGCGATTCGCTTCGCTTCGAACCATTCCTGCTCTGCGATTTGTGACAGATCCGTCATAACCCCTCTCTTTTTTGCAACGTAATGACATCGGGTTTGAATGCTGCTGACATCGACTCAGAAAAGTGACATTAAGTGTCACCTGGTTAAAACGTTGTCGACCGCGCAAACGTTTCTTTTGCCAGGGTTAAACGTCGATTAATTTCACCTAATTCTGTTTGCAGACTTAAAATCAATTGAGGATTGGTTCCAACGTCTAACTTGTTAAGGGAGGTTTGCAGGGCGTTGTGTTGTTGTGCAAGGACGTCTATATTTTTTTGCATGTTTTGCAACCACTGTTGTCGAGTACCCAGCGTCTGCACACCAAAAACCGCCTGCTTTTCAGACGCGCCGGGTGAGTTATTTTGTCGACAAAGCCGAACCAATACATTAATTTTTTTATTGACGCGTTCAGCAATAAAATGCGCACTTAACTCATTTTTTTGATTTTTAATGGTTTCAAGATCAAGCTTGATTTCATCAATACAAGTTTGGGCGGTCATTTCAATTCGATTGAGAAATAAACCTCGAGGCAATAATGAGGGATGAATCATCGTGCCTCGCAGGGTTAACTTCCACTCCAATTCAGGCAAACGCGCTTCTAAACGTGTCAATACATCATCTAACATGTCACACTATTACATGTTGATGCCAGATTTTTTTTTCTTCTTACTTGTAGCCCATACGCAATAAACGGAGGCGAGCACATCAGTGTTAAACCTATAATCAAGGTTAGTTCATAACGCAAAACACTTCCTACATCAATACCATCAGGCGGCATAAAACTAACCACAAGCGTTGTTAATACACCTATCATTCCAATACCTGCCACAATGTACATACCTAAAAGACCCCCTGGAATTTTAAATGCGCGAGGATGATTAGGCGCTGTTAAACGTAATCTAATGGCCGCTACAAACATCAATAAATACATCAGCATATACAATTGTGCAGCTAAGGCGGTTAGTAGCCAATACGAACCATTGACACTTGGCATAAATAAAAATAGCCCAGATAATATCGTTACAATCACAGCTTGCCCGATGAGCATCCCAACAGGGGCACCTTGTTGATTTACACGTTGAAACACTTGTGGCAAATTGCCATCTTGGGCCGCAACCAACAATCCTTTTGTAGGCGCAATAATCCAGTTGCTTACCCCTCCTAAACCACCTAATACCAACATAATAGCCACAACTGGCATTAACCATAATAAATGATAGCGTGCAAAAAAAGCATCAAAGGCTTGCATAATTCCCGCCACCAGATTGATGTCATTTTGAGGCAACACCACCGCGATTGCGAGTGAGCCTAAAATCAGTGTACTTAAGATAATAACCACGGAATAGGTCAAGGCACGGGGGAATGCACGTTGTGGATTTTCAACATCATTGGCATGTACTGTGGCAATTTCAATTCCACAAAATGACATCATAACACCTGTTAAAGCGCCCCATTTAGAACGGTCGTGCCATTGAGGTAACATGCTTTGTACATCAAATTGCACATGTATCGTATTATCACCTAAAATCCATGCAGCACCTAAACCAATGATTAATGCCATAGGTAACAACAAACCCGAAATGGCACAAATATTACTTAATAAAGCCGACGATCGCATACCACGTAAATTAATCCACGTTGCTGCCCAAAAAGAACTGACAATCACAAAACAAAGAAAATACGGATTCCCTGCTAATGCGGGATTAATTAAATACCCAATGGTACCTGCGACAAATGAAAGTATCGTAGGATACCAGATAACATTCTCTATCCATTGTAACCAAATCGCCAAAAAGCCAACTTGTTTACCAAAAGCCTCTTTCACCCAAATATAAACGCCACCTTGTTTAGGCCAACCGGATGCAAGCTCAGCAGAAACCAATGCCGTAGGAATTAAGAAAAACAAAGCGCCTAAAATAAAAAAAGCAATTAATTGGCTACCAAATAAAGCGGTAGCGGGTAGATTTCTTATACTATCTACGGAGCCTACGGTAATCATTGTTAAGCTAAAAATAGTCAGAGCATATTTTTTATGAATCATTTGATTCCTTTTTAATCATTACTGTTCGATTTTACAAGATTAAACTTAAGGAAATCTTAAGCTACATGTAGGTTTTGAACAACCTACATGTCTATAAAATTAAATTTTTGTAATAAAAAAATGAGCCTTTTTATCGTAATTGAAGGCCTGTTTGTACATCATAAATAGAACTAGGCTGTTTTGAATCACCTAATTCACCCGCAACGACACCATCAAGACCAGAAGGGAATTGCGTATATAGATCATTTAAATAAACAACAGGCGAATAGCCACTAATATTTGCACTAGTCGAAACCAACGGCTCATCGATACACAGCTGATTTGCAACAGGATGAGCACTCATACGAATTGCAATGCCTTGATGTTCACCTGAAACCCAGTCTGGAATGATATCAGATTTAGGAAAAATCCATGTTACAGGACCAGGCCAGGTTGCTCGCACCGCATCCATTTGCCCCTCAGACAAGGGTTGAATTAATGGAGCTAATTGCGCCCAATCCGCAATCAATAAAATTAAACCCTTTTTTTTATCACGTGCTTTAAGTGTTAGTATTTTTTCAACCGCTTTTTGATTAAAAGGCGAGCACCCCAACCCATATACAGCTTCGGTTGGGTATGCTATTACACCGCCATTTTTTAACAATTCGCGTGCTTCATTGATTTGATACAGAGTATTCACGCCACTTCAGTCACTGAATGAATAATAATATCTTCCATCGGGACATCACCATGGCCTTTACGTTGACCTGTTTTTACTTTAGCTATTAAATCAACTACATCCATGCCTTCTACTACTTCAGCAAATACACAATACCCAAAGCTTTCAGCTTGTTCGCTTTTGAAATTTAAAAATGCATTGTCTGCAACATTAATAAAAAACTGCGACGTTGCTGAATGCGGATCATTGGTTCTAGCCATAGCAACAGTACCACGAGTATTTTTTTTAGCTGTTTTGGCTTCATTTTTAATCGGTTTATCATTGGGCTTATTTTCCATTTGAGCGTTTAAACCGCCACCTTGAATCATAAAACCATCAATCACACGATGAAAAATAGTGTCATTATAAAACCCACTACGAACATACTTAAGAAAATTTGCTGCTGTTTCTGGCGTATTTTCCTCATCTAATTTTAAGCGGATATCGCCTCTAGATGTATTAATTAATATCATGTTCTCTCCTGTTATTCGAAATTAAAGTCCGCATTTTAGCACAGACGTCGTGTAAAACATGCACGTTATGAATACTAGCCAATGCTGTAAATAAATTGGCTTTCTGTTTAAACAAATGATGCAAATAGGATCTGGAATAATGTTTACATGTATAACAGTCACAGCTCGCCATAATGGGTGACATATCTTCAGCAAAGCAAGCTTTTTTTATTTGAATACGTGCATTATCATGCTCACTGGCAAATTTAAGCCAATGGCCATCAGGCACAAGCTCTCCACAATACAATGCACCGTGACGTGCATTACGAGTGGGGGCAACGCAATCAAACATGTCCACACCTTCAGCCACTACATCTAGCAAATCTTGTGGAGACATTCCAACCCCCATGGTGTAACGAGGTTTGTTTTTTGGCAAATAGTGCTCAACCCAACGAATCACCTCAACCGTGGCAGGCATATCAAAACCAACCGTTTCACCACCAATGGCGATTCCATCTGTATTCATTTGTGCTACAAAATCAGCGCTTTCTTGGCGTAAGTCTTCGTAAATACCACCTTGTATAATTCCAAACAACGCCTGATGAGCTCCATATATTGATGTTGGATATTGCTGATGATATGCCATGGATTGCTGAAGCCATCGGTGCGTACGAGTCATGATGTGCCGTACTTGTTCATGTGTGCACTGATCTGGCGTGCATTGATCAAAGGCCATAATAATATCAGCGCCAATGATCTTTTGAGTTTCCAAAGACATTTCGGGTGTCATATGAATAAGACGAGTGGTTCCAGGAATAGTAAAATGAGCCCCTTCTTCATCGATGGTACAAATGTTTTTATTCTTAGATAAACTAAATACTTGAAATCCGCCACTGTCAGTTAACATAGGGCCGTGCCAACCCATAAAAGGATGCATGCCGCCGGCTTGTTTAATGACCTCCATGCCAGGGGCACAAAGCATGTGGTAAGTATTACCACCTAAAATAATTTGGCTATCCGCGCACTTTAATTCCGCAGGCGTCATGTTGTTAACGCCAGCTCGGGTGCCTACAGGCATAAAAACAGGCGTTAAAAAATCACCATGAGGCGTTGTTACACGAGTAATTCGTGCTTTTGTATGTTTATGCTCATGAACTACTTCACATTTAAACGCATTAACCATTTATTGTTTTACTCCGTGAAGACCGCGCCTTAGATGGAAAAACATCAATCCACACATCAGAAACATACCTATAAAATAGGCCATAGACCACACTGGCATGGAAAAACCAAATAAACGCCAAGAGACATCAGCACAATCACCACTTCCCCAAAACAACGCAGTTAACACCTGAGTTTTTGAAAAATAATGCATCAATACATCAAGACTCGGCATACATGCGGGCATGTGGTCAGCTGGTAAGGATTGTAGCCAAACTTGACGTGCTGCAAAATATAAACCACTTAAGGCAAACATGCATTGAAACATCACAATACGTTTGGCGCGCCGATAATCATTAAGGCCAACCGCAGTTGCACAAAACAACCCAAATAAAAATGTGCATAATCGTTGCATAAGGCATAAAGGGCAAGGTTTTAATCCTTGGCCATACTCAAAGTACAATGCAATGCTTAATACCAAAATAGTCACAAAAAGCAAAAAACGCTGAATGTTTTGATAAACCTGTTTATCCATTGTTATTTATCTAAGCCTGGATTAATAATCCGTTCATTTTAAAGTAATTCAACCACGCTGTACACGCCAGACAACTCAATTACATGAAAAGTCTACTATACTTAACCAATGGATTTAACGTATCAGATTGATTTGAACGACTGAAAAAGGAGACACCCATGAAAAAAAATTCAAAACAAGATGCAAATCCTAAAACACGTCATTTTTTTAAACCTAAAGAAAAAATTACGCCTAGTAAAAAACATGAAGAGCAACAACTGGATGAAGCATTGGAAGAAACATTTCCTGCAAGCGATGCAACTGCAAAATATTAAAACGATAACATAGCTTTATACTCGTTTTATAGCTATATTAGACTATTATCACGCAGGGAGCGCAGCATAAATGTTTAAAAAAAAACCATTAAAGACAATCCAACGTTGTCTGTTAGTCGCCTTTTTTTTAACATTTTCTATGATAACCGCCCTTACCTCTCATGCAAATACAATATCATCGTTTAATACCAAGGACATGAGTACCCAGTTAGATGCTGTTAATCAAGCCATCTTGAAGAAAAACCTTGATTATGAAGCGTTAACTCAAGTCATGCATGGTATGAATGCACTGCAAAAAAACATTTTATTGTGCATTGAAAACAGCCAAAAAAGATTAGATAAGATCAATCAATTGGTCAGTGAAATCGAACGCTCAAAAGCCGTTCAAAATAATACACAAGCCTATACGTATTTGCTGAAAGAAAAAAATAAACAACTAACACAAGTGGTCTCTTGTAATTTTTATAACTATAGATTGGGTGAAATACGTGAAATAGCATCCGATGAAATCAATAAAACCAATCAATCAAAACTATTACAACAAGTCCCTGATTGGGGTCAATTTAATTCTAATTTATTATCTGTTTATTGGAATGCTCATACGTTGTACGACCACAGCGGTTTACAGCATATCAACATGGCACAACTATCGTTTTTAATGCTCGCCATCATCATTGGATTTATTATCGGATTTGTTTTAAAAAAAACCAATGGTTCTATGACGTCAGGTGTTGATAGGATTAGCCGACAGTATATACATTACCTGATACCATTAAGCTTTGCTTGCTTGTATTGCAACATCATATTCTTGCCTATCCAGCCATCTGCTCTTATTTTACTCATCACCAATGCCCTGGCAATCTATGCCGTCATACTGTTTATGACTAGTTACGCGTTTACATTAGATAGACAAACAAATCGTTGGTTATTGGTGTTAACCGGTTTTCAAGCCATCCTCTTTGCAGCAAGTAACTTGTATGTTGTTGTTGTTCAATACTATTTATTCAATAACCTTTCTTTTTCATTACAACTAATTAACTATATCGATGTTACTTATATCTTAGTTATTGTACGATTTATGATTGCTTACATGGCCTACCCACTTGATTGGTTTAGCAGCAATCCATCCATCAACATGAAACGTCGTATTTTTGTGATTTCAACCGCTACATTGTTATGCTATATCGTATTTATAGTGTTAAATACGCAAGTATTACCGTCCTCGTTATTAACAGTCATCGATACCATCTATCTCACATTACTCAATATAGCCTACCTGTTCATTATTCCACCTTTTTTGAATCATTACATTGATATCAAATATCGTAAAATGGCTAATGTTCTTTTGAATATAGGTTGTGTAATTGCCATTGTTGTTGCATGGCAAGGTTATCATTATTTATCCTTAACCTTAATACTGAATAGTCTTATTACAGCAGGTGTATGCGTTATTATCTTGGACGTGAATAAACTATTAAGTCAGATTTATTTTTTCTTAAGCGATCCGAGTCAAGTGTGGTCTCAAAAATTTCGTCGCATTTTAGGCATTAAAACCGAGAAAAAATTAATCGAACTCTTTACCATCCGAATCATTCTAACAATACCTATCGTTCTGATAGGTACATTTAGTATGTTAGAATTATGGGGTGTCACACGTTATGACATATCGAATATACTTATTGTGATTCATAAAGGTGTCTCCTTAATGGATACAACCATAAGGCCCTCGATGGTGCTACGTGCTGTTAGTATTTTTTGTTTGATTGTTTTATCAGGTCGAGCATTAGCCACATACCTTGTTCGAAAAAATGTAGTGTCCGATGAAAAGCACACTCAAGTCATGCTGTTTTCAGTCATTCAATACCTTTCATACATGCTTGGAATATTGATAGCCTTATACATTACAGGCTTTAATCTTCGTAGTCTTCTTGTGGTTGCAGGTGCCTTATCGGTTGGGCTTGGTTTTGGATTACAAAGTTTTGTACGTGATTTTATTAGTGGCTTAGTGATTATGGTCAATAAACCCATTAAAATTGGCGATCATATTGAGGTCGGTGATCGAAACAAAAGTGAAGGATTTATCAAAAAAATTGGCCCATTATCCACACAATTACATACCTTGTGTCATTCTGACGTCATTATCCCTAATTCCGAGATCATTACCAAAGTTATCACCAATTTTACCTTCCACAGCAATGTGTTATCTCGAATCCATATTACAATTAATTTAAATAAAAACAGCGATTTTGCCTTGGCCAAGCAATTACTGCTAGATATAGCCGCTCAAAATCCACATGTCATTCAAAAACCACCCTATGAACCGGTGGTATTATTTGAGTTATACGATTTAAACTTATGGTGCGTGATTGATGATGTGAATAAAAAAGAATTCATTTTAAGCGAGTTAAATTTTGCGATTGGATATGCGTTTAAGGATTTGCTAACAGATAAGGTTGAAAAAAAAGACCCTCTTTACTAGGGTCCATATATGTCAACGGCCTCTAGCGATAACAAATTAATTCAAACCGATGTCAAAAATACGGCGTTTGTCTAACCTCGCATCAATCGTCTAATCAAGCCATTCAAC
>CAZNVR010000034.1:0-6790 GCA_964576655.1 uncultured Legionella sp.
TAATGTAAGAATGGTTCGCCAGGAATGCCATTGAGGAAGTTGTAAAAAAGCATCCTTGCCTAGTAATAATGTAATGGCGATTTCATAGCCTAATTCATCACGAAAGCTTTGTAACGTATCAACCATAAATGATGGCGTTGTACGTTGTATTTCACGAGAGTCTATTTGAAATTGTGGATAAGGTTCAAGTGCTAGTTCTAGCATACGAAGGCGTTGCTCAGAAGAGGCGGTGGTTGGTTTTTTAAGAAGGGGTGTTTTACAGGGTAGAAAAATAAAGCGTTCAAATTTAAAATAATTTTGAACGCTCTTTGCCGTAGTTAAGTGACCTAGATGAATAGGATCAAAGCTACCACCATAAATAATTATATTATCAGCCATTCGTTAAGTACCTTTTAACACAACTCGATTGCAATGCGTTCTAATCCATGCCAACTATTTATAGTTTGATTTGATTTGATTTGTTCATCTAACTGCTGGCATGCATGTAGTAAGTGATTTAATTTCATTAATGAACAACGTGCAAGAGTCGTTTCATAGGCTTTTGCGCGTTGTGGCCAAATATTAAGTTGTTTACATGCATTAGAAAAGGTTAGAGATTTTTGCAGATGATCCAGTTGTATTAATTGACGTATTTCTTGGCTTAAAAGCCATAATATCAAGGTGGGTTCTGTTTTGTTTTGGTGTGCTTGGCGTAATAAATGAATGGCTTTTTCAGCACGCGCGTTCAGGCATGCATCGGCTAACTCATACAATTGATAATCGCATTGATCACTGAGATAGTCTAACGCCATCGATGTTGTTAATAACTCACCATCTGTGATGGTTAGCTGTAGTTTTTCAATCACCTGAGCACATGCAAGCATATTGCCTTGGGTATATTGATGAATCAGACCTGGAACATGTGCTTCATGACGAATCTTGTGAAGGGATAGTTGTGTGGTGATCCAGCGTTGTAATTCAGCTGCAGCTAGAGGATATGCTTGCACAATTAAGGCGTGTTGATGATGAGATATAAATTGTAATTGTTTATTGGGAATATTGGGGGCTCGTAAAATAATAAGACAGCGTTGATTAATATTATCTAAATACGTCTGGAGTGTTTTTTTTCCTAAAGCATCAATGGTTTTTTTATCCAAGCGCGCATCAATTAAGATTAAGTCTGTAAATAACGAATAGCTATTCGCTTCTTCCATTAAACATTCCCAATCAGTGGGTGAATTTAAATGAAGAATGGTTTCATCACATTCGCCTGACTTGCGCCAAGCTTGTTTAATTTCAATCGCAGCATTATTTAAAAGATAATGATCTTGGCCTGTTAAAATATAGAGTGCATGTGTTTTTTGTTTTAATTGTTGGGTAAGAGCCTGACATTTAATGTTCATGAGCTCGGCTCAGTATATCAATCATTTGTGTCACAGCATCTTGTTGCATTTCAAATTTTGATAAATCTTCTTCACTGGTCGAGCCAAGAATTCGATTACTATTCAATGTGACTCGACGATTAACAACAACTCGTCGTAGCGGTAAAACCTCTTGACCTTTTGCATGTTGCAATCGGAATGAAACCGTATAAATTAATTGATATTGACGAGACGTGGTACTTGAGCTCACACTGACCATTTGTTGTTGGAAATTATCATGTTCGATAATAATCCAATAATCCGCTAAAATAGGATTAGGACATTGTTTAATCCGATAGTTTTTAAGCTGGCTATTTAATAATGTTGCGAGATTAGGATTTGCATTTTGTACAATAATAGATACATTATTGAACCATGTTGGCATTTCTATCAAGCCACGTAAGTGAAAACCACAGCCTGCGATAAAAAGACATACAACGCAGGCTAGGGTCTGTTGATAACGCTTACGTCGCACAGCTTGTTTGCGAGCTCTAAAGCGATTTATCCAGGTGTAATGGTTTGTTGTTTTATTCAATATCTCAGGATCCCGCGGACAAGCCGCGGGACGTAGTGCTTCATAAGGTATATGGCCAACAGCCCCTTGTGTTTGATAAGAAGAGTTAAATAATCGCCTAAAAACATGCATTGTTTTAACCAACGACCAAATTAATTAATTGGCGATGAGCAATAACAATGCTTTTTTTAATCACTTTATTGGCAATAAAATCAGCTGCATGTAGCGTTGCCATTTCAACTAAAGACGCCTCAGATGTATCCACGTGTGCTGTAAATTGTGCACGCAGTTTTCCATTGACTTGAACGACAAAATCCATTTCTTCAACTTTAAGAGCGTTTTTATCATATTTAGGCCATGGTGCATCAATAATGGCTTTTTCAAAGCCTAATTGTTGCCATAATGCATGGCAGATATGAGGTGTGATCGGTGCTAGTAATCGCAATAAAAAGCTTATTCCTGAATGTAAAAAGTATTTATCCTCTTCATTTTCAATGGCATAAGCAGACAGCTCATTAAACATTTTCATGCAACCAGAGACCACTGTATTAAACTGTTGACGCTCATAATCGTGTGAGGCTTGCATAAGAATTTGATGAACATTTAGACGAGATTTTTTTAAGCGACTATCGCACGTTTGCCAATTAATCGTATTATTACTATCAAGAAAGGATTCGTTAATTTCAAGAAATAGGGCTTTATGATCATAGGCAAATGTCCATAATCGTTTTAAAAATCGGTGAGCACCTTCAACCGCGTTATCAGACCATTCTAACGATTGCTCAGGTGGTGCTGCAAACATAATAAATAAACGGGCCGTATCTGCTCCATATGTGTCAATCAAGTGATTTGGATCTACCGTGTTCCCCACTGATTTAGACATTTTATGGCCGTCGCGTAACACCATGCCTTGGCTTAATAAGGCTTTAAACGGTTCATCTGAATTAACCAAGCCCTCATCACGCATTAATTTATGAAAAAAACGTGCATATAACAAATGCATCACCGCATGCTCAATACCGCCTACGTATTGATCAACCGGTGTCCAATATTTTGCACGATCATCTAGCATGACGTTTTCTTGTCCTTTACAGGCAAAACGAGCGTAATACCATGAAGATTCTACAAACGTATCAAATGTGTCTGATTCACGATTGGCATCTTGGCCGCATTTAGGGCAGGTAGTGTGAATAAACTCGTGGCATTGAGCCAAGGGCGAACCATTTCCTGTGAGTTCAACCTGTTCAGGCAGAACAACAGGCAATTGCTCATCTGGAACGGGTACGATACCGCATTCTTCACAAATGATCATGGGTATAGGGGTTCCCCAATAGCGTTGACGAGACACACCCCAGTCGCGTAGTCGATAGTTAACGGTGGATTTTCCTGCCTCTTGTGACTCTAGATAACTTGTAATTGCTTTGATGGCTTCATGCGATGGTAATCCATCAAACTGGTTTGAATGAATCAGTACACCATCACCAGTAAAGGCGCCAGCCGAATAATCATGTTCTACGCCTGATGCAGGTTTAATCACTGTTTTCATAGGGAGGTTATATTTTTTTGCAAACTCCCAATCGCGTTGATCATGCGCAGGAACTGACATGACAGCCCCAAAACCATATTGCATTAACACAAAATTGGCGATCCAAACAGGAATGTCTTCACCTGTAATGGGGTGAATGGCTTTCATGCCTGTATCAATCCCTCGTTTTTCCATGGTGGCAATTTCAGCCTCAGCCATTTTAATGCCCTGGCAGCTGTCTAGAAAGGTTTGAACATGGGGATATTGTTTTGCTGCGTGTTTGGCGAGAGGGTGATCCGGCGCAACAGCTAGATAGGTCGCTCCCATGAGTGTATCAGGTCTGGTTGTATAGATTTTAAGGCGTTTTGGGAAGTCGTTAACTTTGAAATAAATTTCACTACCTTCTGAACGACCAATCCAGTTTCTCTGCATTTGTTTTACCTGTGCAGGCCAACCATCCAATGTATCTAAGTCGCGCAATAATTCATCAGCGTATGCGGTAATTTTTATAAACCATTGGGATATTTCTTTGCGCTCAACCAACGCTCCAGAGCGCCACCCTCGGCCATCAACCACTTGTTCATTTGCAAGCACGGTTTGATCAACCGGATCCCAATTCACCACAGCATTTTTTTTATAAACCAAGCCTTTTTCATATAGACGAATAAAGAACCATTGTTCCCAACGATAATAACAAGGGTCACAGGTAGCTATTTCACGACGCCAATCATAAGCATTACCTAATCTTAAAAATTGGGCTTTCATTGATGCAATATTTTGACGCGTCCACTGTGCAGGAGGAATACCATGTTTAATCGCTGCATTTTCAGCAGGTAGCCCAAACGCATCCCAGCCAATAGGTTGCAATACATTTTTACCTAAAGCACGTTGATATCGAGCAATGGCATCTCCTATTGTGTAATTGCGTACATGTCCCATATGCAAAGAGCCACTAGGGTAGGGAAACATAGACAAGCAATAGAATTTTTCTTTATTCAAGTCTTCTGTAACATTAAACGATTGTTTTTTGAGCCAATATTGTTGTGCTTGCTCTTCAACTTGTTGTGGTTTGTAAATGTTATCCATGAATGTGATATTTTCAATACGAGTGGGTTGGTAAGGATAACGCCTCTTGTGTTTTGCAGCAATAGTTAGCTCATAAAACTTGTTATTTACGGGAGAGACAAAAGATAAAAACGCTAGACATTCTAAATTTAGCCTGAGATACTAAACCTGCTTTTGTGGGTACAAAAGCTAAATAGTCCAATCAATCAAGGAGTTTGTTATGAAAGCAGCCATGTTTGCTGTTGTATTATCATTTTTTGCTGTATCTCTTCCCAGTCAAGTTATCGCTCAGGATTCCAAATCGGTATCTCCTGTTTCGCAAGCTCAATCAGAGACTAAAAAAATCAATATCAATAAGGCCTCAGCACAAGAATTGGTCGGTTCTGTTAAAGGCATTGGGATAAAGCGTGCGGAAGCTATTGTGAGTTATCGAGACGCGCATGGCGGGTATAAATCTATCAATGAGCTGTCGCAAGTTAAAGGGTTAGGAAAAATGTTTGTAGATAATCATTTAGCTCAATTACAGGATGTTTTCTTGGTTGAATAATTAATTAAGCCACGTGGGCAAAGCACGTTGCCTTGTCCACGGCATTAAGACATGATTTAACATGCAACAGGATAGCCTGCATGTACCCATTCAACGATTCCACCATTAATCGAATAAACGTCTTGATAACCTAAATCAATTAACGTTTGAGCTGCTGATAATGATCGTACTCCACCGCGACAATACAAATAAATTGGTGTGCTTTGATCGGCAATTTTTTCAGCAATTATTGAAGCAAGAGTGTCTTTAGGGATATGTAGCGCACGGGGTATTCGCATATCATGCCATTCATGATCCTCTCTTACATCAATCAAGCATAAATCGCTATCAGCATCATATTGTTTCTTAAGATCATGCACGTTCATTGTTTTAAGTTTAAAGCTTGTCATAGCGAGTGTCCTTTAGTGAAGGTCTTGTTAATGTAGAATGATGAATAAACCAGTAAATAGTAGCGGTAATAACACCACCAATTAATGTTGCGAAAGCCCATGTTGCTGCGGAAACGAGTACCGGGCGTTGTCCTAACTTGTATAATTGTCCGGCATCACGGGCCACGGCCCCTGCAAAAATTAGATGTAAAAAACCGTTGATTAAAAGAAGGAGATAATAACCTGTTTGAATTTGATCCCCATACAATTTGGCAAGTTCAGATAACATGACTATTCTTTCGATATAAAATTTATATCAGTTTATAATAACTCCTAAGTTACGTCATCCAATTCAATGCTAGTAAAGGCATTAAATATGGTCTACATGCTTACGCATGATTCGAACAATATCTTTTCAACTGCTATAATCCATTCATTATTTATTTTTGAGACGCTTTATGTCCTTTATTAATGTGCCTGTTCCTCATCTAACAACCGCTCATGCAGGGCCTTTGCATCCTATTGAAGAGGTTATTTTAAACAATGTTGCCTCTATTGAAGCGTGGTTTCGTAAATGTTGGCAAGATACCCCCCCATCGATTACATCATCTGTTGATTTACGTCATGCAGGATTTAAACTCTCACCGGTGGATACTAATTTATTTCCGGGTGGGTTTAATAATTTGAATCAAGATTTCTTTCCTTTATGTATTCAAGCGGCACAATCGGTCTTGAGAAATGGTATGTCCACGTGCACAAAAATATTGATTTTACCAGAAAATCACACACGTAATCGCCATTATTTAAGTAGTTTGGCGGTGTTGCGAGATATTTTTTTACGGGCAGGGTTTATTGTAAGAATTGGCAGTCTTGATTCTACGCTAACATCGCCCCTTGAACTATTAGGTAGTTTTGGTGAATCAATATTGATAGAGCCTGTGATTCGTCAACATAATAAAATTGGATTAAATGATTTTGATCCTTGTCTTTTACTATTGAATAATGATTTATCTACCGGTGTGCCTGAGTTATTAAAGGATCTCACGCAAAACATTCAGCCTTCGCTACATTTAGGATGGTCTTCCCGATTAAAATCGCAACATTTTTATCATTTTTCTAAAGTGGCTGAAGAGTTTGCCGCGTTAGTGAATTTAGATCCATGGTTTATTAGTCCTTTATTTGAAGCGGAAGACGGTGTGGATTTCATGAATCAAACAGGACTGACTGAGCTGGCCGCAACGGTTGATCGATTATTGATTGATATTCGAGCTAAATATGCTCAATACGGTATTGAACAAAAACCGTTTGTTGTGGTTAAAGCAGATAATGGAACGTATGGCATGGGTGTCATGATGGTTCACGATGGTGCTG
>CAZNVR010000034.1:6800-7985 GCA_964576655.1 uncultured Legionella sp.
ATTATTGCAGCTTAACCGTAAGCAACGCACGAGTATGTCTGCTGCTAAAGGCAGTCAGCGTGTGAGTAGGCTTATTATTCAAGAGGGCGTATATAGTTTGGAAACCATGCCTGATGGCGCTGTAGCTGAGCCGGTGGTGTATATGATAGGCTCATTTGTTGTTGGCGGTTTTTATCGTGTCCATCACGGCAGAGGGCCTGATGAAAACTTGAATGCCCCAGGCATGCATTTTGAACCCTTGGCATTTGCGCAAGCATGTAATATGCCTTGTAGTGATTTAGCTGCAAATGATTCGCCCAATCGTTTTTACGCCTATGGTGTGATTGCGCGATTAGCAGCACTTGCTGCGGCTCGTGAAATGATGACTTGCGGAGATGATGCATGAAACTGGCTATTTTATTAGATCCACTTCATACACTTAAACCTTATAAAGATTCAAGTATTGCTATGCTTAAAAGCGCACAAGCTTTAGGATGGAGTTGTGCCTATTTTACAGTAAATGATTTATTTTGTCGTGAAGGGCATGCTTATGCCAAGGCGTATTCTATTGAAGTGCTTGATGATACAAAAGAAAATTGGGCTAAAACGACATCTTTAGGAGAACTGCCACTTACATCTTTTGACATAATACTCATGCGAAAAGACCCTCCTTTTGATATGGAGTATATTTATGCCACTTATGCATTAGAGCTTGCAGAAAAAGCAGGGGTGTTGGTTGCTAATAAACCTCAAAGTTTAAGAGATGCCAATGAAAAATTTTTTACGCTCTATTTTCCTCAATGTTGTCCTGTCACATTAGTTAGCAAAGACATCCCAAGGTTACGAGCGTTTTGGGAACAACATCGGAATGTGATTTTTAAACCACTAGAAGGCATGGGCGGGAGTGCTGTGTTTCATGTTGATGAAGATGCACGTAATCTGTCTGTTATTCTTGAAGTCTTAACTCATGGACAGCGTGTTAGTATCATGGCGCAACACTATATTCCTGAAATTTCCACGCATGGTGATAAACGCATTTTGCTTATCAATGGCGAGCCTGTACCTTATGCATTAGCTAGAATTCCTGCAAAAGGTGAATTGCGTGGTAATTTAGCAGCTGGAGCTCGTGGAGAAGTTGTGGCGATTACTGAACGTGATCGTTGGATTTGTTCGCAAATTGCCCCAGTATTAAAGGAAAAGGGATTA
>CAZNVR010000034.1:7995-13666 GCA_964576655.1 uncultured Legionella sp.
TTGATGTGATTGGTGATTATTTAACAGAAATTAATGTCACGAGCCCTACGTGTATCCGTGAGATTTCTAGTAAAACAGGCATTGATATAGCACAAAATTATTTACATACTCTTGCCGCAATAAAAACAGGTCATTAGGAAATTGACATGCTCTAAAAATACATGCACGCTGGTTATCTAGCTAATCATAGGACATGAGCATGTTTAGACACCAACAGTACTACGTTCAAGCCAAACCTATTTTATCTATCAGGGATCGGATTCCTTCTGTATCAGTAAATGACTTATTACATAAAGATCAATCCAAAATTCAACAGTTTAATGAATTGATTTCAAACACCTATCCATTACAGCAGTTAATGCCCTTAAAGCCACGAGTATTAAGTACAATCGCTGATAAAAATGACTCTGCACGTGCGATTGTATGTGGTGTGTTAATTGCAGCGAGTATAGCTATAAAAAATAACACCCTGAATAAACCACAACTATTAGAGTCGCTGACTATTTTGTATGATGCAACATTGATTTTAAAGAATTTATATCAGCAGGGATGGGAGAAACTGGTTATTCAGTCGAAAGCCTTTCCGAAAACGTGTAATGCTATTCTTGATTTAATTCAGAAAATTCGAGCAAATCGTATTGAAACCACCGAGCTAGTTATTTTAGCTCGTAAAAACCATAGAGGCGCTGATCATTCCATTAATTTAGCAATGACTGATATCAGTCATTATTTATTGTATTTGGCAGCCATGGATTTTGTTACAACTCATTTTGAAAACATGAATGTTAGTGAAGAGGTGAAGGTGCGAGCGATAAGAGATGATGAATCTGCTATTGCTACTGAAATGACCGATCTTTTACATACAGGAGTTGTTTATACTGATTTTCAACGAGCATTGGTGTGTCAGCGTCTAAACATTAAGACTTACAATATTGCGATTGATAATCATTATAATACGTCTTTGAAAGAAGAAGGCGTAGAGAGTGACTATGCCTCTTTTGTAACGTTCACTGAAAAGGGACATACATCGTTATTGTTAGATCAAGCCATTATGCAACAAATTCAAATGGAATGCCGTTCTACTCCTTTTATACAATTTAGGGATATTGAAGAACGAGTGATTGATAAAATACATTCCAGTTTAATTTCAGGTGTTGAGTTTTATCCAACCGTAGGTATTGAAGATACATTGCATGCAATGGATCTTTCTTTTAACGAATTATGTCATGATGCTGCAAATCATCTAAATACACCGGATTTTAATGACAAATTGTCTCAGTTAAGTCATCTTTTTTTTGAACATATCAGGCCGTTGTCTTGGAGTTTACATCAAAAAGATAGACTATTTGAGCTGGAAAAAATGTTATATTCTTGGCATGAAAAGACATCTTTTAATAACAATAAACAGAGTATTAATCAATTATTAACGCATATATATAAAAGCGAAATAGAGCCTTTATTACTTGAGTCCAGTCAAATACAGATGAGCTTTTGTATTGGTGGCATGGATAATCAAAATAAAAAAGGATGGGTTGATTTAGACGCTATCATTGTAAATCCTCGAGATTATCAACAATTAACAGTATTGATTGAAGGCATTAATCGAACGATTGTTCATGCTAGGTTGCCTAATTTTAAACAACAATTAAGTACTTCCTTGGTTTATTTAACTCATCTAGTCGAACATCATCTAATCACGCCGCCTGATAAAAACACGATTAAACAAGCGATGTTTGAATTTTACCAAGCAGAATTAGATGCTATGCCTCAGTTTAATATTCCTCCAGGGTTTCCTGGATATGAAGCATCATTATTGGAGCTCGCTAATCAATCTAAAATCTTAGGGCGTTTCAATCGAGCGTTGAATCGGATTCATATCGAGGGAGAGCCTGATATTTTAAATCAATTAACAATGACTATAATTGATACGAGTTTTTCTTTTAATGAGCCATTGTCATGGCCTAACACCATAGATGAATTTGAGAAAAGTATTCAATTGAATGAAGCTTGTAAAGAGGCATGGGAAGAGCGTTTTCGTCAGAATGAAAAAAATAATATCAGTGATGCCGCTTATTATTTTACTCAAATGAGAGATTTGATGGATATGACATCCGACTCAGTCCGTACAAGACTTACAGCGCAATTAAAACTATTTGCAGATCAGTTAGCAAAACGAGGTAATTTTTTTGAAATCCATATGATGCATGATATAGCAATACAATCGTCAAGTCCTAAAATGACGCATTCACTTTATCATGATGCACCATGTCGATTTGAACTTAAACATATTCCATCGGTTGATCATCCTATCGCTCGCCATGATTTGCCTTCTATTATACCAAAAGACACAAAAACATTGCATATAGAGCACTTGATTGGTAAATTAAAACAATTATTTCATCAGGCGCCAACCAATAATTTCGATCATTTCTTTATGTTGTTTGATGAAGCAATAAAACAATTTTTTCACGAGTATAAGACAGATGCAGATGATTTGTTTATTGCAATCATACAAATGAAACCTCATTTACCTCTTTATTTAATCGGTTCAAATTTTCATAAATTGGATTCATATCTTGAGCAAATAGAACGGCGTTATATAACACCTTTATCTACGGATATGGATAGAGAACTTCAGAATTTAAAGCAGAGGTATGCGAGAGTCTGGCAGAATAATAGACGCTCTTTAAAGTATTCGTTTTTAGAAACATTAGAAAATCACATAAAAAACAATCCTGTAAGTACGTATAAAGAGTGTATTGATGAAGTGATGAGTATGCCACGGTATCACGACAAATTATTTATGAAGGATACATTAAGCCATCGTTTCTGGGGTACAAATGGGTTAGAACATTATCTAGAACGTCTTAAAACAACTGAGCCATTTCATTATGTTAATGCTCAATCAGCCGAGCTGATATCGATGGATTACACCTAGTCTCTTTTAAGGTTGGTCTCGGCCTAACACCCGAGACCAACGATGAATCAGACAAAATCTAGTTGTCGCCAGGCTTCAAAAAGAATAATTGCAACAGAATTAGATAAATTTAAACTGCGACTTGAGGCTTGCATGGGAATACGAATGCCTTGATAACGTTCACGCAACTCACTAGGTAATCCACGTGTTTCTGCACCAAATAATAACATGTCTTCGTCTTGATAAGTCACATCAGCATAGGATTGCGTGGCTTTGGTAGTGCATGCAAATATTCGACGATGCTGATTTTTTTGAATAAAGGATTCATCATCAGGATAATGAACAACATCGGCCCATTCGTGATAATCAAGACCCGCTCGTCGCATGCGCTTGTCATCTAACTCAAATCCTAATGGATGAATCAAATGCAGTTGTGCGCCGCTATTAGCGCACAAGCGAATGATGTTGCCTGTATTTGGCGGAATTTCAGGCTGATGCAGTGCGATGTGTATCATGATGAGCCGTTGTTAGTGGGAAATTAGACGGTGTACCATTGGCCGGTGTTTCTGGCAATAGCGTGCTATTTGCTTCATTGGCTTCTTCATCAATATACAATTCACTATTTTCTTGTTGTAACTCACCGGTCATTAAATATTGACGATGTTGTAAATAGGCATCACGCATGAAGGCGTATTGATCAATAGCATCGGCCATGAGCTTTTCTGCATCAAACATTTGTGAGCGCAAATCAACATAGCGTAGCCCTAATATTCCATAAATAAGAGCATCCGGTTGGATGTAAGGATAGGGGGTGAGTAATGCGTAATTGAACATCATCCCCATGCCATCACGAAACGTACTTGGGCCTAAAAAAGGAATGACTAAATAGGGCGATTTTTTATCTCCCCATTTCGCAAAGGTGAGCCCTAAGTCATTACTATGCGGGGGTAGTTTCATTGTGCTTGCAGGATCAAAGATTCCACCAACACCAAGTGTTGTATTCGCAATAAAACGCCAAGTATCTTTAATTGCCATATTCCATTCGGCTTGAAGAAGATCGTTAGCAACCGTAGGTATCATATTGACGTTGTCATAGACATTGTTAATACCGGCACGAATCTTTGCGGGTACCACAGCAACATACACTTTAGCCGGTGGCTTTAATACGATGGCATCAAATTTGGCATTAAATTTATAAATCTTACGATTAAAATGCTCGTAAGGATCATCTGGATGTGGGCCTTTTGCTACACATGCAGAAAGAAGCAGAGCACTTGTTAATGTTGCGATGTGGATGAGTGGGCGCATAGCTACTTAGTATCGTATTGAATATAAAGGGTTATGTTACCTGAGATTCAATACCTTGAATATAGGTATGATTGTGACCCATTCAAATTCTTTGTACAATGCGCGCTTGCGTGTTTAATTTTTGGAATAATCAATGGCTACTGCTGCATATTTAGACGGCCTGAATGAACATCAATGCCGTGCTGTAACAGCGCCCCTTGGTAATACGTTAGTCTTGGCTGGTGCAGGAAGCGGTAAAACGCGGGTATTGGTGAGTCGTATTGCATGGCTGGTAGATACGCAAGATATTTCACCTCATGCCATTTTAGCTGTGACATTTACGAATAAAGCCGCGGGTGAAATGAAGGTGCGTTTGAGCAGTATATTGGACTGTCCCCTACAAGGGCTTTGGGTAGGCACATTTCATGGTTTATGCCATCGATTATTACGCCGACATTACGAAGAGGCCCGTCTTCCTCAGCAGTTTCATATCCTTGATAGTGATGATCAAGCACGTGTGATTAAACGAGCGATTACAGCCCTTAATCTGGATATTGAGCAATGGCCTGTTAAACAAGCCCAATCATTTATTAATGCTCGTAAAGATGAAGGATTACGTCCACAACATATTCATACACAGCAATATGGCCCTTTACGTACACAAGTACAAATTTATCAAGCCTATGAACAGGCTTGTCAAACTGCCGGTGTGATTGATTTTGCTGAAATTTTACTGCGCACACATGAGTTATTACGTGATAATCCTGCCTTGTTGCATCATTACCAGCAACGTTTTCAAGCCATTTTAGTCGATGAGTTTCAAGACACGAACACCACACAATATGCTTGGATTCGCTTATTGGCAGGAAATCAAGCCGTGGTGATGGCTGTTGGTGATGATGATCAATCCATTTACGGTTGGCGAGGTGCAAAAGTTGAAAATATTCAGCGTTTTTCAACCGATTTTGTCAATACCAACGTGGTTCGGTTGGAACAAAATTATCGTTCAACATCAACCATTCTTGATGCGTCTAATGCCTTGATTTCAAATAACGACTCTCGTATGGGTAAAAATCTTTGGACGCAAGGGAGTACGGGTGACAAAATTGTTGTGTTTAGTGCGTTTAATGAGTTAGAAGAAGCGCGTTTTGTGGTAGATAAAATAGCTACTGAAATCAGTCGTGGCCGACATGTTGAAGATATAGCGATTTTATACCGTTCAAATGCTCAATCACGTGTATTAGAGGAAGCTCTGCTTCGTGCTGGCATTGCTTATCGAATTCATGGGGGAGTGCGCTTTTTTGAACGGGCTGAAATTAAAGACGCATTATCTTATTTACGTTTATTATCAAACGCACATGATGACACCGCTTTTGAGCGTGTCGTTAATTTTCCAACGCGTGGCATTGGTGAAAAAACCCTGGATGATGTACGGGCATTGGCTAAAAATGAACAAATGTCATTATG
>CAZNVR010000035.1:0-13636 GCA_964576655.1 uncultured Legionella sp.
CTCGGACAAGCCGAGGCACGTAGGCGGCAGGGTCCATATATGTCAACACGCCCTATTCTATCAGGGTTAGATTACTATAGAATCACTTGAAAATAGAATTAAATTAGACCAATTGCAGCAACAAGCCCCATAAACTCTCATAAAATCATTTAACCCCACCACCCAGTATGGTATAATATTGAACATTTATTGGGTGAGATAAAGAGAAAAGTAATGCTACTTAGAAAATGCCGTGATCTGCTTACAGGAAAAGAGCGAGAAATTGATACAAATATGGTTTTTTGCCTATTTGAGTCTAGTATTGAGCCAGCAACTTATAGTCTTTGTGCGATACCTCCTGAAGCGCTTAATTTTTATAATAAAATGGAAGAAAAACAAGGTAGATCTTTTCAACAAATTTCATTTGGCGATCTTCCTAAACACCCCGATGATATTCAGGACTTTGAAACTAAATCAGCCGAAGAGAAAGAAAAATTACGTGGCGCCTATGAAGCCATTTTTACTAACGAAATGCTTAATGAAAATCCTCTAACGACTCAAGAGTTGCAAGATTATTTGGGTATCTATCTTGAAAAGACATTGGAAAAAATTGAAGATAAAAAGCTCATTTGCTTAGATGAGCTACTGAGTAATCCTGGTAAAAAAGAGGTTATCACCTTTTTTGAAAGCATAGCTCGAACCGATGAAAGAGATTTGCAGCGATTAGATAAATATTACAAAATGAGTGATATAGAATCATTGATTCAACACCTTTTAAATCAAAATGTCAGAGTTGAATATATTACAGCATCCTTTAAAATAGTTGCACGCTTAAGTAAATATCGACTTTTGCAAGGCACGCTCAATGCTAAGTTTTTTTCGATACTGACGAAAGGGCTATTAGCAAGGAAACCAGGGAGCGAAGATATTTTATCTATTGTTCAATCTGTGACTTGGTTTGTGAATTGTGAAAAACTTAATCTCAATCCTCTTTTAGAGGATTTGTTAAAATTAAATCAATCAAAACAGTATTCTTTTAATGGACAAATAAACGAACCTGCAAGCGCTTTTGCATGCATTATGCTTGAATTGGGTCGATTAGCCAAAACTAATCAGTTAGCTATTCCCATTTCAGTGGAATTATTAACATCTCTTATTAACGTTTTTAACGATGATCATACTGGATGGGGGTTACCTGAGGAATATCATTATGCCTCTTACTATATAGCTGTATTAGATGGCCTAAATCAGTTGGCAAAAGTAAATCAATTAAGTGCTCCAATCTCTACGGATATTTTAGATTTATTTTCCTACTCTTATGATGAAAGTTTGAGTTTCCTCCGCATAATCGCGTCACTTATTCAAAATAATCAGATGCGGGGTAAGTTATCTATGGCGTTTTGTAAGGAGATGGGATACAGAGCTTTGATTGATTTTGAAAAGGAAAATTTCCCGGAGAGAGTTTGCTTTGTCATCCCTTTCTTTGCTAAATTAGCGAACACCAATCAATTAGCTGATGGATGGGAAATACCTGATATTGGACCGTCATTGGATGCTTTGCTGAAGTTTAAGAATTTTTCAACGAATCCTTCGAACAATACCCTCATTAGTAATCTGATTGTTGCACTAGCCGATCTTGCCAGACATCAACGGCTTAATAATAAAAACAAGCTCAACGTATTATTACCAATGCTCGTCAACAAATTGAATGTTGCTACATGGAGCACTGAACAATTACAAGAGTTGCAGACACAATTGACGCTATCTCAATATCCAGACAATCTATTATCAGAGACTTTCTCTGCAACGACTGCTGCAACTAGTATCGTGGAAAGTTCGGCAGAAATAATGTTTTTTCAATCACAAAGCTCTACTGAGTTGTTAAGTAGTCATTCAGTTAGTGTAAGTAAAACCCCCAATACTTGACTGAAAATATTGGCTCTATCCCATTAACGGGGCATTTTAATCAAGTTAGTCTAAACTAACACCTTAATTTAGCGATCGAAAGGAGATTAAAGTGCCTAAAGTTAATATCATCCAATTGTATTGGATGATATCCATAAACATCGGTAGACCATTATTGCAATTTTGTCCACAATTTCTGTGGATAACTGTGTAATAAAAGCGAGGATAACCCTGTAAATCTATAAAAAATTTAAATATAGTCGATTGATTTTTAAATGTTCGATTGAAAGACATAATCTATTGCTTGCGCTAGTGTTGTAAACATCGTAACCACTTTACTCCAAAACGGACTGCCATTTCACTTAAATAAGCGTCAGGATTCACTTGAATATAGCATTGACGTGCAGTGTTATTAATTTTATGGGGCGCGTTAATTCGTGAAACGGGAGATATGCTACCCGTTTCTTCTTTTTTATCACGCCAGCCTCAATATAATCTAATACACGGGTTCTTAAATCTGTTGAATGACACACGATTGATAAATGCACATATTATAACAAATAAATAAGTCACTTATTGTTGTTTTTTGATTTAATTGTTTGCAATAAGGGTTTAATTTTGACTTATTAAGCTACTTATGTTAAATTAAAAGACATTTTGTCGTGATTATGTCGCATATGTCGCATATATTGCTAAAAAAGGAGATTTTCATATGTTTAATCGTGTTAAAAAATTTTTCGAAGATGTTAATCCAAATGAAATTAATAAAAAAATGATCATCAAGGCCGCAGAACGGAGAGAGCAAGCGCTTGCATTGATGCCTGTTAAGCAAGACGTTGCTGTAGTCGATGAATTGATGCAAAAAACAAAGGAATGGTTGGATAATTTTTTAGAAACATCCGAAGCAAAAGATTCATTTTGTCAGTTAAAAATAAAAAAAATAGTCAATAGATGGGTTGAGCCGATTGTGGTAAAAGAGGATTTTGAAGCCTCTGAGACAAATAGGCGGGTATATGTAGAGATGGTAGAAAATAAGTACCAAGAAACCGAAACCGAACTTGCTTTTGATAAATGCAATGTTCCATTAGACGCTGCGTTAAATAAATATCTACATCAAGAACTAGAAGCATTTATACTGGATACATTGATATTTGATGACGAGTCTTATGTATACGGTGTTAAGATTGATCTCACGCTGCATGCGTATGATATAAATAATGAATCGTTAGCCGAAGCGCGTTTCGAAGAGTTATTTCGAAAAGAACCAGAGATGGCATGCAGTATGTCTCTAGGTTAAATAGCATGAGCTATAGATAAATAAAATAAAAGGCATTTTGTAGGTTTTTCTTCATGATGCCGAGCCTGAGCATCTATTCATGCTGGATTTTTTAAGCCGCCTTGTCAAAAAGGCGGCAGTTGAGTATTTAATTAAGAACTAGTTTTAAACCTTGTCTATATGCATCACATGCATCGGTGTGCTTATCTAATTGCTCTAGTAACTCACCTAATGCTGCATATGCTGCAGGCGTTGGATTTAACCTAATACTGTCTTCAAAATAAACTCGTGCTTTACCCCATAATTGATTGGTTTTACTTATTTGTCCTAAACATAAATACAGGCCTGGTGAATGAGGATTGGATTTAAGTAACTGTTCTGCAAAAATTAAAGAACGATTATTTTTAATTTTTCCATAAATAATAATGAGTTGTTCATTAAATTGCTTTTTTAAGTTTAAACGTAATAATGATTCAGCTTTTATCTCTTCATGATGTTTTATTAAATAAGAACTATAATGTGCAATAATATCTGAATCATTCATTAATCGTTTGGGTAGTTTTTTAAAAAATGCATCGAGAGTATCTGGTTGATCTTGTTTAATCAGGTCGATCATAGATTGCAAATAAGCATGTTTTTGTAACCGATTAAATTCATCTTCCGTAATAACATGGTGATGTTTTAATGTGGGTAATAAGGTGATTAATTGAGGCCAGTCTTTTACTTCTTCGTAAAGATGCATTAATAATTTTAAAACATAGACATGATGAGGAGATAAATCCTGCAAATGCCTTAATGTTGCTAAAGCTTGCTCCCATTGGTGGTTGGCCAATTGTAATTGTGCTTGTGTGAGCTCGACTGCTATTTTGGCCTCAGGCATCGATTGTTGTGCTTCACGTAAATAGTCATCTCGTAATTTGCTATCACCCATTTCTTGAGCCGCTCTTGCCGCGGTTAAGTAGTTAAGAAGCGGGGTTTCTGTATCAGGCAATGCGTTAATTAAATGTTTTTTGGCCTCTTTCCAATGCCCTTCACTAAATTCAATTAGTCCTTGTCGTGTTTTACTTTGAGCTTTTTGCAAACGGTGTTTGGTGATCCATGCTTTCCATGTTTGTGGTATATGTACAAACCAATGCAGTACTGACCATATGATGTGTATTAATAAAAATGAAATCATTAACGCAGGTATTGCAACACTCCATGTTGTTTCAAGGCTCCAGTGGTTTCTTGTAATTAAAAGATAACCTGGATCGTGATAAAGCTGTACGCCAACCCATATTGATCCGAGTAAGAGGATAAAAAACTTTATGATTCGAATCACAACGTTTCTCCTTTAGGCGGTTGATTTGTTTTTTTTGTATCTTTTATTTCAAGAACAGGTTCATTGTGCTTTCTTAGAGCAAGAATTTGATTAATTAGTTTTAAAGATTCACCGATATTTTGTTGTTGTAAACTCGGTGGTGTTTTTTGTAATGCTTGCAATTGTTGCAGAATAGTTTGAGTGGGCTTGGCGGTTTGATCAAATACTCGTTTTATCATATTGCTTGTTTGTGTAAGAGATAAATTGTACACATCAGTCTGTCCTTGTATTACAGCCCATTGTGCTTCTTGTAAATTTAAAATACATGCTTCACGAACTAATGATTCATAGTTTGCTGTGATTAACGGTTCAATCGGTTCATCATGGTGCCGGATTATGACTAATTTTTTTAATACGTTAAGGCTGTTATTAATTTGATTTTTCCACGTTAATGGTGCTTGAGTTGATTCAGAGGCTAACGTGTTATTGTGGGGTATGGCAGAAGAGGTTTTTATTGGAAGTGTTGGAAGTAATTGTTGCATTGCATCAATTTTTGCTAATAAACCGGCCACATCAATTGATGGGGATGCGCGTAGTTGCGTAATTTCTTGTGCTATTGCCTGCCGGATAGTATGAAGTTCTGGCTGATGAAGCGTTGTAAGCAGGTGATCAGCTTGTAATAATAGCTCTATTGTTGATTGAATGTTTTGATTCCAGTGCGCATTTATTTCTGCTAATTCAAGGTAGTAACGTATCTTTAATAATAACCAGTCGTTATTTTGATACCAACGTTCTTCTAAAGCGGTTGATAAATGTTTATTTACTTGCTCAATACGATCATTTATTTGATTTTGTTGTAAATTGAATTGCTCATGAAGAACATCCAATCTAGAGCGTTCAGCGATTTGCTGGTTTTTAACAAGAGCTGTATCTGCTATGAGTGCGTTGATTTGATGCGTAAGGGTTTGATTTTTATAAATTGTATAGCTTGTGTTAATCATAAGAATTGCAGTAAATGATATTAATGTATATTTAAGCGCAGAACCTGTTTTTTTATGATTAAGTGCAGGGGCTTCAGTATGATCATCCTTCATGCATTGCTCCTTGATAGCGAGTAAGAGTATCTATTATATGATTGTAAGGGCTAATGATCAGATGTTTTAGCCCCAATAATTTGCCTGCTTCAGCTAAACGGTGACTAATAACTAGACAAGGTTTGTTACAGAGCCATGATTGACCTTCTTTACTTAGAAGGGAAAATAAATGCTGCATGGCTTGTTGGCTTGTAAACAGTATAATATCCACTTTATCATCCCGCCACATTGTATGAATATATTCTTGATTTATTTTTGTTGATATTCGTTGATAAACACAAAGCGGAATTAAATCAGCACCTCTTGACGCTAATGTTTGAGAAATTAGTGTTCGTCCTTCAAGCCCTTTAATCAATAAAATTGTTTTATTATGAACCGTGTTAAGCTCATCTAACTGTACTAAATGTTCACTTTCAGAGACATTGGGTACACAATGAACGTGAATATGTAAATTAGATAACGCTTTTGCAGTAGCGCTCCCAATAGCGATAATATTTATATGGTTAGGCCAAACAATATGCTGCTGTTTTAAACTGGAAAAAAAATAAGTTACAGCATTTGAGCTAATAAAAATCGCAACAGAGACGTCTGCTAGATTAGGCATGCGAGCTAACCATTCATTGTTCGTGGGGGTAATGGTAAGAAGAGGGAGATTGATTGATTGCCAACCCATGGCTTGAATCGCTTCTTTAAGCTCAGTATTTTGATGTAAGGGGCGTGTGTTTAACACTCTTAATGGCTTCATACGGCAGCCAATAAATCTGTAGCGCCTTTTGCCAATAGTGCTTGAGCACATTGGTCTGCCAATATGAATGCATCTTGTGTCGGACCTTCACGACTATCATGAATAATGATGCTTCCATTTGCATTAGCGACTTTAGCTCTTAGTAAAATATTGTCATTAGATTGTGGCATACAAAAAACAGCTACGGGTACGTGACAATGCCCGCCCAATAATGCATTAACATGCCGCTCGCTTTTAACGCAAATTGATGTTAATGAGTCGTTAAGAGGTTGAATAAGTTTGATGATTTCTTCATCATTTGTCCTGCATTCGATGCCTAGAGCTCCTTGACCACAAGCAGGTAACATGATGTTATCAGCTAGTGTTTCTGTAATAATATGCTGTAAACCCATTCGTTCAAGGCCTGCTACAGCAAGAATAATTGCATCAAACTCCTTGTTTTGTAATTTAGCCAATCGCGTTTGAATATTCCCACGTAAATTAAGCATGCTTAAATCAGGCCGTACGTTTAATAATTGAGATTGGCGTCGTAAACTTGTGGTACCAATAACTGAGCCTTTAGGCAACGAACTTAAGCTTTGAAAAGATGAACTAATAAATGCATCAAACGGATTGTCTCGAGCACAAATAACAGGCAATGATAATCCTTCTGGGAAGTTTACAGGGACATCTTTCATAGAGTGAACGGCTATATCGGCTCGTTTATCCAACAACGCTTCTTCCAGTTCTTTTACAAAAAGACCTTTACCTCCAACTGTTAGTAAGGGGTCTTTTAAAAATTTATCTCCAGAGGTGACCATTGGTAGTAGTTCGATTTCAAGACCTGGCCAATGGTTGATTAATGTTGTTCGAATATGATTAGCTTGCCATAATGCTAAGGGACTTTTTCGAGTGGCGATGCGAAGCGTTTTTAAAGGCATAAATTGATGCAATATAATGATTTCAATGATTTATCATATCATAAATCATACCTGACTGGATCAGCGGCTTGTTTGTAGTATCCAGAACTGAATTCAACAGGCTCTAACAAAAACAATCCATTTCTAATAGAATGATGAACAATTTAAGCAACTTCGATATGCTTCTCGAGCGCAGCGAGTTACCCATTTAATTTATATTTAGGAATCTGTTATGCCACCGAAACGTCACAATACTCTTTTTAAACCGCATGTTAATATCAAAGGTGGTCATTTCAACATAGGGGTTCGCACGGATATAAAGTTAGGTGGTTTACACGTAAAATCATCAAATAACACAAAAATAGGAAAAAGCGGTTACCAGCATAAAGAGTCAAGTAGTGAAGGTATTTCAGGTCTTTTTAGCAATACGCGATCGAATACGGAGACCCTCAATTTAAATCGACATTCAACCAGTCAATCACAAACAAGCAAAATCAACGGTTTTTCTGAATCATCTCGTTCAGAATCCAAAATATCCACATGGATGTCGGTTACAGAAGAAAAATCAATGCATCATCGTGTTAATGGATTATCAGATGCAAGTGCACATCAATACACGAGTACAAGCTTAAAAAAGGGTTATATCAATCAATGGTCGACGCATGAGCAGGTAGGGGCTTTATCATCCGATGAATCCCACTCCTTACATGTCAGTAGGAGTGGGATTCAAGGCACCGATACAATGAGCCTACATGCAGGACATCGTTCTTTTTCACATGTTTCAGCGCCCCCTATTTTATTGAACAGTACGCCAACCCCTCTAGCATTTCACGCAAAGGAAAAGCAACATTTTCAGCCATCGACACCCCAGACACGAAACACCTTTTATCGTCCGGCCAGTAATGGTAAGCCCAAAGTGACTCCTGCATACGCACTTGCGAGCGCTTATCCAATGGCTTCATCCAATCTACAATCGACTCAGGTAGATGAAAGCATAATGTCACGTTGCTTTCCTCGAAATGGTTTTTTTTCTTTTTTTTGTTGCTTCAAAAGTCGTCGCCAAGAATCGATGGTTTTACACGAAGAACATGAACGTCATCGGGATAACTACGTTAATATTGGATCTCGATTTTAAATAATTATTACTGTACAATTACGTCCTATTATTTTTAATATCGGAAAATCAGCATGCTAATAAAAAATATTGTACGTGCATTTATATTCAGCCTTGCATTTATTGGCGTTGCATATTCTGGTTCAGAAGATTGGAACGGTACTTTTGTTATTCAAGACAGTACAGGTGAAGCTCGAGCAGTAGCGCATACACCAACAGGTATCCAATTTCTATTTTTTAGCGTTGGTAAATGTCTTTATTTAGGTAAGGGTGTAAAAATAAATGGAATGGAAATTCCAGAAGACATTACTTTATGTACGCATGCAACAGTAGAAAAATTTATTGAAGAAGTGCAAAAGTTAGGTGTCATTACTAACAAAACAATTGTTTTAGGTCCGACTTATCAAGCGTAATCTTGATATCTAGAATAAGTTATCGACGTAATTGTGGGCCTAAGGGCCTGCTTACGAATGTTATAGAAAACAACCCGTACGTTCTCATCACTTCATGTTAATAACTTTTTGAACCTATTTAATCAAATAGAGTTCGTTTTTATTTAACTTATTGAATTTAATGTTATTTAATCTTTTAAAAAATATATCACTTACCCACAAAATCTGTGGATAAGTCTGTGTTTATAATGTAGAGTAACCTGGAGCAATGGGGGGTTGTTTTTCCCCGAATAATTGCTTGTTCGTTGAGTGGGTAAATTGTAATCTTAAAGGTATATTATTGTTTTGGTCCAATGCCTGATCTCTCAGGTGAATCAGCTTTTCTCTTTTTTGACAAATCAGATGATTTATGAATTCAAAGTTTTTTTGGGTTCTCACGCATTTTAATGCTGGATTATTTTTATCGCCATCAATAAGTTTAAGAGAATCTTGAATTGAAAAATAAATAGGATCAAGTAAATTTATAAAAAATCGAGCCGTGTCTATTGATGCTTCTGAATGAAATCCTCCATTATTTATCCCTTTATGTAATACGGTAACGTTTGAACTATTTTTTTGAAGTAAATAATGTACAAAATCTTTAGGAGGTAGAATCGTGTTAAGTTCGCGAACATATAAATTTATTTTCTTGATATCATTATTTATGACTAACTCAAAAAAAGGTGAGAAACCTTGATGGAATTTAGGATGATTAGTTAATAGATTAATGTGTTCAATCGTGTTTAGTATGTTTATCTTTTTTAAGTAGTTTAATTCTTTAAAAAAATGGGCGATAACATCGTATCTATGTGGGATTAAGTGATCAAATAATCGCCTCTGATTTATGATGTCAAAAAAAATGGCTTTATACGTAGGAATAATTAGAGGATTTTTTTTAATGATCAGATGAATACATTCCAAATAATGCTCAAGATTGCTTGGATGATTACATTTAAACGCGTTATACAAAGTTGAGTGATTTATGCTTAATCGTTCAATATATTGCTGTGATACAACAAAAGGGATTTTTTGCAAATATGAATACAAATAATTGAAAAATATATCGCCTATTGTAGCAAACGAATTATCATTAATCGTGGTTGTACTATCTAATATTAATATGTTTTCTAAAAGACTTATACCTTGCTTGTTTTTAGTAAAAAGAAGATTATCTGTTTGAGTGCCTTCTGGATCTACTGATAATGCTTGTGAAAATAACAAGCTCATAACAAGACAGCATTTGTCTATAGAATGATACTTTGATAAGTTAACTGTAATAAACAGCAGTGTTTCTTCGTTGCCATGCGCATAAAGAAGATCACTCAGGGTTAATTGATTAATATGAGTACGTAATTCAGTAGTATCTTCTGAAATAGTAGTGCAATATTCTATAATTGAGTTGTGAGCTAGCATTGACGTTGATGTGACAGATGTCATATGATTTTTAAATGAAAATAAAGATGCCTTATTGTACACTAAAAGATCTTTGTGTAACAGCAGTTGTGGCTTACGTTTGAAATACACTTCAATTTTTAGATAAAAGTTATATCGTCCTGCCTATAAAGTGCAGGACGCATCGATCTAAACTTTTTGTTTAATTTAAAACGGGATATCATCATCTAACTCATCAAACGCTTGTTGAGCGGCAGATTGAGAGCTTTGTTGGGTTTGTTTCTGCTGAGGTTGAGGTCTTCGAGCTGCTGGCGCATTTTGATAAGATTCTTGTTGGGGCATTGCGTCATCACCAAAACCGCTGTTTGTTTGTCCTTTACCATCAAGCATTTGAATATCTGATGCAACGATTTCTGTAGTATAGCGATCTTGGCCTTGTTGATCTTGCCATTTACGAGTACGCAAGCTGCCCTCAACATAGAGCTTTGAACCTTTGCGAACATATTCACCAACAATTTCACCAAGACGATTAAAACAAACAACCCGATGCCATTCTGTTCTTTCTTGTTTATTGCCGGTTTCTTTATCTTTCCAAGATTCACTGGTTGCTAAAGAAAGGGTAGCGACGGCATTGCCATTAGGCATGTATCGAACTTCTGGATCACCACCGATGTTACCTACTAATATCACTTTATTAATACCACGTGCCATCATTTTCTCCATTGCGAAAGGTTAGAGTTCGAGTATATCTAATAATCTAGAGTCAGTGAACAATTGTATACCTGTTTTAAGGTTGAAGAGAGATTAATATGTTTTCAGCACTTCCATTTACATACGTTGTTTTGTTTATACGTAAATAAAGAATGTTTTCCTCTACAGATATTACGACATCATTTACACCGGGTAATGTTTTTAATGTTTGAATAAGCAACTCCTCATTTTGATGAGGAGTTGTATATTGAATGGTTAAGGTGAGTTGATACACGTTGGGTTTCATTGTGCTGGCAATCAATAACCAAATCAGAGATAGAATACTATTGATTATAAATATACCAAAAATACCTTTATATTGGAAAACAATACCTGATAGTGCCCCACCTGTAAAAATGCCTAAAAATTGACTGCTTGAATAGATCCCCATGGCAGTTCCTTTCGTTGAGGCAACTGCTTGTTTTGAGACCAAAGAGGGAAGACTGGCTTCAAGGATATTAAATGCCACAAAATAGCTAAACATGAAACCACAAATACAGAGCCAATAATTATATGTAAAAGCCAAAAATAATTGCGATACGCCAATCATTCCAACAGCCAGTAAAAATACAGGTTTAATTTTTTGTTTTTTTTCAGCAAGAATAATAAAGGGTACCATTATTAAAAATGCACAGATCATAAGAGGTAAGTAGAAGTGCCATTGCTGCGTTAAATGACCTGCTTGAATTTGTTGTTGTAGTATCAATGGAATGGCAAAAAACGTTGATGTTAATATAAGGTGCAAACAAAAAATGCCTGCATTTAATCGTTGCAAATGAAGATTTTTTAATACGGTTTTAAATTGCGCGATAGTGACTTCGGTATCTAGATGGAAGGGTTCTTTTTTGGGTGTAGGGATGACAACATATAACAAAAATAAACCTGTAAGAGCCAATAAAGAGGTTAGATAAAAAATTCCAGACAAGCCAAATTGATGGGTTATCATGGGACTTAAAACCATGGCTAAAGTAAATGATATGCCAATTGTTACGCCTATTACAGCCATCGCCTTGGTTCGATGTTCATCCGGTGTTAAATCAGCCATTAACGCCATTAATACACTGCCAATTGCACCTGCGCCTTGAATAATTCTCGCAATAATCATGCCGTAAATGGAGTCAGTATATGCACCTAATAAACTGCCTAAAACAAATAATATTAATCCTAATGTTAATATAGGTTTTCTTCCAAATTTATCTGATAAAAATCCAAAAGGTATTTGTAACAATCCTTGGCTTAATCCATACCCTCCTAATGCGACTCCAATTAACGTAGGTGTTGCATCAACAAGTGAGGTTGCGGCAATACTGAATACCGGGATTAACATAAATAATCCCAACATACGGAAGGAGAAAATAGCAGCAATTGGGATAACGCGATTTAACCAAGGTTGTTTCATAACATTCAGTACAGAAAAGAATATGTGATGGTACAAAGATTGTGCGTTTGAAACAAGTGTTTGATTGATATTACTACATAATGTAGCGTACACCCCTTATAGGTGTGTTGAGCCGGAATCTACGCATTTTTGTTCCGGCAAAAAACACTTTTTTATAGGGGGGCTGGGTTATTGTATTGAGGTTCAGCATTAAACAACGATGCTGTCACAGCACTTGCGGTAAACAATCCAATGCCTGTTGCAAGTATAGTGCTACTCACAACGATTGAACACGCGGTTAGGGGTAAGGCACCCATCATGGTGATTGATCCTAAAAGTAGCAAACCTGCAAGGCTTAGAGCGATTGAGGTGTAATTGGTTACTGGATGTGCTAGTAAATTTATTAAAAATGAGTGCTGAACGACATTGTCATCTTGCAAATCGTTTGGTTCACAAACCGTTGCCTCAGGAATAGGCTCATTAGATGATGAGATACTGGTTATGTTTGTAATATAAGCTTGGGCCATGATGGGTGGTGCATTTTGAGAATGCAATTCATCTTGAAACAGCCTATATATCACTTCAGATGAATAATTACTGTCTCTTATTCGTTCTAATAGTGAGCTAAGTTGATTTAGTTCTCGATAGGCCGCTGTTATACTGATTTGAATAGCCGAGTCGCTTTCGCCTGATTTTATTACATCATCAGCTTGTGCTCTTAAGCTACTAATTTTTTGTTTTATTTGTTTTCTAGCATAGTTAATGCAATCGGAATCATGAGTTAGTTTTTGTAAAACATCTGGGTTAATAATCAATACGAGAGCGTCTCTAGGCCAACAAACCAGATCGTGGATGTTAATGACATCATGATTAATGGCATTTAAAACGCGTTGGTTTTGAACTACTTCGAGACGATTATTGTCATACGTTATGGTGATTAAATCATTGTAAAGTTCATTACGAGCATACCAGTAATAAAGTCTTAAAAGAATGCCGATAGGAATAACTGTTGCGGTTAATACCCAAGTGATTAATCCAGGCCTAACCTTTGCTACTTGTGCGTCAAATGTTTCAAGAAATGATGAGGGCCTAATACGTGCTCTAGCGTCCAAATATCCGATTGGATAACCCCAATTGCCAGGTGTGTTGCTATCTTCTACGCATTGAAAGAACAGGGGTATGGATTGAAAGATCATGGGATAATCCTTGGTATACTCGATAAAACTAATTGTACTTAATTTGGTCTTCAGTGTCAATAAAAGACCGACTGTGTGGGTGCTATTTAGATAAAAAAAAGAGCGATCAAGTTCCACAAGGAAGGGTGTTTGTCTATTGGTTGTATGGTTACAGTTTGACAGATTTATGTATTCACT
>CAZNVR010000036.1:0-13380 GCA_964576655.1 uncultured Legionella sp.
GCGCTACAGGTCGTGTGATTCAGCCTTTACTCGCGGCAATGCTAGATGATCCTTATTTTGCATTACCAGCGCCTAAAAGCCTTGATAAAGCTTATTTTTCACAAGCATGGTTAGCTCATTTTTTACGTCCGGATGATGTGAGTCAAGATGTTCAAGCAACCTTGGTTGCATTTACGGCCGCATCCATTGGCTGTGCAATCAAGGCGTCTAATTTGCCAATTAAACACCTTGCTATTTGTGGTGGTGGCGTACATAACCAATCACTACTGCAACGGTTACGTAACGAGCTTCCTCATATGCAAGTTGAGAGCACGCAATTTCATGGAGTAGATCCAGACTTTTTAGAAGCCATGATATTTGCCTGGCTTGCGGATAAAACCCTTCATAAAATACCCCTTGATTTAGCGCAAATTACAGGTGCTAAAAAGCCTGCTGTGTTAGGAGCTATTTATTTCAAATAACATAAACTGCAATTTGATTGTTAATTCGGCCTAAAACTCGATGGAGCATCCATGTCATCTTCAATACGTTGATTGTCAATCTTTGCTGTTTCAAATAAACCTTGCCCCTTAGATATAAGTGACACTGTTGGTTGAAACTTAGATTTATGCAGCTGCTTTCTTTGATCAGACACCGCTTCATCATTTGGTACCCATGCCTCAGCCTTGTTGAGCGCTTCTTCTGCTTTATTCCATTGGTTTTCAAATCGATATACACATGCAATATTTAACCATGCATCACAACATTCTTGATTATTATTTGTTTTTTCTAGGATTAATGAAAAATATTGCTTTGCTTTAGAAAATTCATCTTGTTTAGAAAAAGACATCCCTATTTGACTTATAACAATGGTATGTTCTGGATCTAGAGCGAGGGCTGTGAAGTACTGAATTAAGGCGGCTTTATAGTCTTGGTTTTTATAGTGATGATGACCGAATTGCGCCAAACATTCTACAAAATTATCGAACATCTCCCTTGGAACTGCTATCCCTTGGCAAGCTGATAATGCTTTTCGATAAAACGTTAGTGCATTATTAAAGTATTCCGTGATCTGTTTTTGCCGGCTTAACTCATCTGTATCTATAGTTTTTTTAAGAACGTTAACATACGCTTCAAACAAACCCGCTTTACTATGTAAAAAATAGGGATGATCTTCATTTATATTGAGCGCGGTTTCAATGCAACTAAAAGCATTATTAAATGAAACGATACTATCTTCAAGATTTTCTTCAAGACTAGCAATGGCTAATTTTTGATATAACAAACCTTTATTGTGCCAAGCCGAGGAATTGCCAGGATATATCTTAATGGCTTCGTCGTAACGTTGTAATGTATCTTTGGTTTCTTCAGAACACTGAGCTAATAAATCCAATGCATAAGAAATATTTGCGATATCATCCAATGGATAAAATATCTCTGCTTCTACGTACAGAACCTCTGTTGCATCCAAACACTCTTCATGTTCTGGTGTGTCTGTAGTGTCTATGTCACAAGATTGGTTGGATATTGAGGCGTTGACTACGTCAGGATTGACAACGATCTCAGCAGCGGTGACTTTATTCTTTTGCATTAAATCAATGAATTTTTCTATAGGAGCAATAGCTAATTGTTTTTGATTACAGAAAAAGTAACATTTTGCTAAATAATAATAGCATGCGGTTTTTTGGGGCGCTTCATTAATGGCTTGAAGAAATAACCCCTTAGCCTTTTCATAATTAGTTGCCCTAAATGCAGTTACTGCATCACTATATAACATAAAAAAATCTCATCCATTACCAAATTGCTTTTAATTTTAACACAAAAAGAAGGGTAACTCATTCTTTTTGTGTTTTGTTTTTGATTTATTTGTGTTTTTTGTGTTTTATGTCTATGATAAAAATATATATCTCTGAGGATGCATCATGGCCACAGATCACTGGAAAAATCGTGTCGGGCGGATTAAATATGCGGTTGCTGATGCTGCAGGTCCTGTTAATCTAGATAAAGAAGCAGAAGTAAAGCAATGTTTAAGTGACTGGAAGCGCTGGGCGAATAGCGGTGATAAATGTCCTATTTATATTCATGGCAAGCAATTGTCCACCTATGCTTCTCTGCCTGATTTTTCAAAAGAAAGTCATTTGTTTGATTTTTTACAAGAGCATTTATTTCATAAAGACACCCCTGATGATGTGATTCAAGCTGCGATGTCGCATTTTCATCAAGGCGGTATTTTTAATGCAACTCAAATGTCGCTAAGTCGTTTTGCAGGTGAAGAATGGCAACACAATCATGATATCCCAAGGCCTGGTGAAGCAGAGCAGCGTATCGAACTCACTTGTGATGAGAAAAATAACATACGTATTTTAGAAAAAAATACGTATAAAAAATACACAGAAGGTACGACTAACCATGTCTGTAAGGGGATTAAAAACGATTATTATGCGAAAACGCAAACAGCATATGTATTGACGCAACAAAAGAATATTGAATTAATTTCTTTTGAGGTGGATTGTCCAAAGAAAAAATTAAAAGACTTGTTTGAGGGCGATCGCGTTAGGAAAAATGTAGTTAATAAGATTTTGGGGTATATGCATAAATTAATCGGTGCAAATGCGTCAAAGGACACGGTTCATTCCGTTGAGCCGACAACAATATATACACATAAATAATTCGGTGGGTACATCGTTACCCACCGAATTTAGCAGATCAACATTCAGGCATGTTAACTGCAAGCCCCCCCATGGATGTTTCTTTGTAAATACTTTGCATGTCCATGCCGGTTTGTTTCATTGTTCTAATCACTTTGTCTAACGATATTTTATGCTGTCCATCACCAATTAAAGCCATTCTTGATGCATTCACGGCTTTGACCGATCCCATGGCATTGCGCTCAATACACGGAATTTGTACCAATCCCATGACAGGATCACATGTCATGCCTAAATGATGCTCCATTGCAATTTCAGCAGCATTTTCAATTTGTTCAATTGTACCGCCCAATACAGCGGTTAATCCGGCTGCGGCCATGGACGAGGCAACCCCCACTTCTCCCTGGCAACCAACTTCAGCCCCGGAAATAGACGCGCCTTTTTTATAAAGAATGCCAATGGCAGCAGAGGTGAGAAAATAGGTGTAAATATCTTCAGGTGCAAATTTTTCATGAGCATCCTGACAATAACGCAATACTGCTGGAATAATTCCTGCGGCGCCATTGGTTGGTGCTGTGACAATACGTCCACCAGCGGCATTTTCTTCATTGACAGCCATGGCATATAAATTCAAACGATTCATGATATCAGAGCGTTCATAGATACTGGGAACGCCTTTATTTTCATTAATTTTTTTATATAAATCTGGAGCTCGACGTTTAACTAGCAAGCCTCCGGGTAAAATGCCTTCATGTTTGCATCCAGTATTAATGCAATCATTCATGACTTGGGCAATAGTGAGAATGCCTGCGTGAATACTTTTTGTATCACGCCATGTCCGTTCGTTTTCCATCATCAGCTCAGCAATGGATAAATTATTTTTTTTACATAATTCCAATAATTGCAGACCGGTTTCAAATGGGTAGGGCACAGGCTGAGTATGGTTTGCAGGATGATCAAATTCCTCCTCCGTTACAATAAAACCACCACCAATTGAATAATAAACTTGGCTTAATAGTAAGTTATTGTTGATATCAAACGCACTAAACCTCATGCCATTGGTATGTTTGGGTAGCAGCTCTTTTTGTAATAACAGCAAATCATCGTGTTCATGAAAAGGAATGTTTTTTATTCCAGCTAACTGTAGTGTTTGTGTGGAGATAATCTCTTTTGCGCGCGGCGTCATGCTTTCAGGAATGACAGTATCTGGCAATTTTCCTTCAAGACCATTGAGTATTGCAATGTCTGTTGCATGGCCTTTGCCCGTTAAGGCTAATGAGCCATACAATTGAGTTTTAATTCGATGAGTGGTTTCAAACAGAGTATTTTTATCTAATAATTTTAAAAATTCATGTGCCGCAAGCATCGGACCCACAGTGTGAGAGCTAGATGGACCAATGCCGATAGAAAATAAATCAAACAGGCTAATACTCATGATCATTTAAACCTAAAAAATGTGTATAGAATAGATATTATCATAAAACCGTATCTGTATTAGATTGCCTAAATAATAATCATTATAAAGAGAACTCTTCACCTAAATAGACCGCTCGTACTTGTTGATTAGCAAGAATTTCATCAGGTGTGCCTTCGCACAGAATGCGTCCTTGATTAACAATATACGCACGTTCACAAATATCTAGTGTTTCTCGTACGTTATGATCGGTTATCAATACACCGATATTTTTTTCACACAAATGTAGAATAATTTTTTTAATGTCTAATACAGAAATAGGATCAACACCTGCAAAAGGTTCATCGAGTAGAATGAATGATGGCTCCATTGCAAGCGCGCGTGCAATTTCAACGCGTCGTCTTTCGCCTCCAGACAAACTCATACCTAAACTTTTTTGCAAATGTGCCACATGAAATTCAAGCAGTAATTGTTCTAATTTTGCTTGGCGAGCAGGTTCATCTAAATCTGTTCTTAATTGCAGGATAGATAAAATATTGTCTCTGACACTCATTTTTCTAAAAATTGATGTTTCTTGAGGTAAATAACCAATGCCCATTCGTGCGCGTTGATGCATGGCGGATTTAGTAATATCTTGACCATTTAATGTAATTTTTCCATGATCGCAGGACTGTAATCCAACAATCATATAAAAGCTGGTGGTTTTTCCAGCACCATTAGGGCCGAGTAAACCTACGCACTCACCGCGTTTAATATGGACACTGATATCATTAACAACTGTTCTGTTTTTAAATGATTTTTTTAATTGGGAAGCAATAAGTTCGTTCATTTGTGTTTCTCAGGATGAAAAATAATGGTGGTACGTGCTGTGCTGGATGCGTGTGAAACAACATGTTGAGCTTGAATATCGTAAGTGATTTCTGGTGCTGAAAAAGAATTATTGCCTTGTTCAACTTTTGCATTGCCAACTAATTGAATTAAATGACGTTCTGGATAATAGGTGATGGTATCAGCATAGGCATGCATGGGAGGTTTATGTTCAGCAACAAGCGTCCAATAATGCGCTTGAGCTTTTGAGTTGCCTTTAATCACAGCCAAGATCAACTGATTTTTTTCATTTCCTGTTGTGATTGCTTTATGAGCACGAATATGGGTGGTGCCTTGATCCAGTTGAACATCATTGAGATAAACGCCCTGATGGGTTTGTTGGTTAATATCGGCAGAGCCTGCACGTAATTCTACGATTTGATTTTTATCCGTAGGGAGTGCTCTACTTTGATTGATAAAACAAAGTAGAGCAAAAATATAACATAAATTACGTTGTTTAGCCCGCATTTGGCGCATAAGTTCCTCGTGCATTGCTTAATAGTTGGACTCTGTTTTCGCTTAAATATGCGTTCATGCCAGTTGATTTAACTATATTTTTAGCCTGTGTAATTTGAATGTCTTTGGGGGTCGTTGCTAATTGGCTTTTGGGAAAATAAGTTAGCTCTTCGGTCTTTAGAGTTGTTTCCTCACGGTGTTCGTCTTTATTTTGGTGAATAATCACATTGCTTTGAAAGGTTATTTCTTGGCCACCACCAATTGCTGTGGCATGCTCTGCGTTAATTTCCCATGAGGGGTGGTTTAGTTGAGTGACAATGATATGGGGTGTTTTAAGCTTATGCGTATTATGAAGAGGAATATGGTACAAAACAGGCGTATGTAAATAATGGCTGATTTCGCCTTTATCATTAAATTGCTGAATCATTAACTCACTAATGATGGTATCTGGAGTGGTTGATAACGTATCATTATCTAACTTAAGAAGAGGGGAAGAGCTGGCAAAATACCAGCCTGACCCGGCCAATGCTAAAATGGTTAGAAATAGCCAGCCTGCTTGTTTAGCAGCATTCATGAAACCTCTTTCCTGTTAAGTTAACACACTCTAACACTCAAATGGTTCTGTGTATCAAGTGTGGGGATATAGGCCAACAATACATTTTTTAACTATGCACCTAAAAATGTTGCTAATGCTGAATCAAGTTTATTTTGAGCGATTAAAATTAAATCGCACACTTCACGCACAGCACCTCTACCACCATGACACTCGGTATTAAATACAGCAACGTCTTTAACTTGTCGAACGGCATTAGATACAGCAACACCTAAGCCAACCTGCTTCATAATGGGTAAGTCAGGCAAATCATCACCAATGTAGGCAAATGCGTCGTTAGGTAGATTGAGCTGGGTTTTAAGTGTATCAAAAGCAGCCTGTTTATTGATTTGCCCTTTAAAATAATAGCGAATATCTAATTGTTTCATACGGTGTTCGATCACATCATTTTTTGAACCGGTAATCACAGCGACTTCAATTCCTGCGGCCATCAATAATTTTAAACCTAATCCATCTTGAATATTAAATGCTTTGAGCTCATTGGCGTGGTTATCAATATAAATTAGACCATCTGTTAATACGCCATCGATATCACAAATAACACATTGAATTTTTTTTGCTTTTTCTTGTATGGCATGCATGTTAGTAAACTCCTGCACGTAGTAGATCATGTAAGTGGACAACACCCGTGGGCCGATTGGTTTCATCGATAATAACCAAGGCGGTTATGCTGTGTTTTTGCATAATAGCCAATGCTTCAACCGCCAATAAATCTGATTTAATGGTCAGGCAGTTTTTAGTCATGACTTGCGTTAAAATAGTCGTGTTAATATCAAAATTTTGCGTAAGGGTACGTCGTACATCACCATCTGTGTATATGCCAGTTAAATACCCTTTATTATTAACAACACATGTCATGCCCAATTTTTTTGCAGTGACCTCAAGCAAGGCTTCTCGAATGGTGGCTTGTTCATTCACCAAGGGCAATTCATCGTGTGTATGGGCAATATCATGGATGCGTAATAAAAGACGTTTACCTAATGCGCCACCAGGATGAGACAGAGCGAAATCTTCTGCACTAAACCCTCGGGCTTGTAATAAAGCAATAGCAAGCGCATCACCCATGACGAGAGAGACGGTGGTGCTGGTTGTGGGAGCCAGGCCTAAAGGACATGCTTCATGTCGAACGCTAATATCCAAATTAATGGTGGATGTTTTTGCTAAAATGGATTCAGTATTGCCTGTTAGGGTAATTAAAGGTACGTCCAGGCGTTTTAATAACGGGAGCAGTACGAGCAACTCAGGGGTTGAACCTGAATTTGAGATGGCCAATACGGTGTCTTGACGAGTAATCATGCCTAAGTCGCCATGACTGGCTTCACCTGGATGCATGAAAAAAGCAGGGCTACCGGTGCTTGATAATGTTGCTGCAATTTTTTTGCCAATGTGGCCTGATTTGCCCATGCCTGTGACGACGATACGGCCTTTACATGCCAGCAATAACTCGCAGGCTTTTTCAAAACGCTGATCAATGCGTTGAGTTAATTCAAACACGGCTTGTGCTTCAGTTTCTATGACCGCAAGGCCTAGCGTGCAAAAATTCATGCGTTTATTATCAGCTAAAATGAGAATAATGAGTCTATTTTAACACAAAAAATATTTAATAATATTAAAATAGACTAAAAATTGGCAATATTAAAGATCTCGTGTATATAATCTAAGTCAATGTAAACGCTGGAATAAATGTGTATGCATGACAATTTGGTGGAAATTACCAATCTTACTTTCTCTCATGATGAACGTTTGATTTTCAATGATGTGGACATCGTTGTTAGACGCGGCAAGATCACAGCCATTATGGGACCAAGTGGCACGGGTAAAACAACACTCTTACGTCTCATTGGTGGGTTGCTTGCGCCTGATTCAGGTGCGATTAAAATAAATGACTGCAATGTGCATACGCTATCAAGAAAAGCATTGTATGCATTGCGGCGTAAAATGGGCTTGTTATTTCAAAGTGGTGCATTATTTAGTCATCTTTCAGTGTTTGATAATGTGGCTTTTCCATTGCGCGAGCACACGCATCTGAACGAGACCATGTTGCGGGATGTTGTTTTAATGAAGCTTGAGGCGGTGGGATTACGAGGAGCGGCTCATCTGATGCCAGGCGAGTTGTCTGGTGGTATGGCAAGACGAGTTGCGTTGGCCCGAACCATCGCACTTGATCCTGAATTAATGATGTATGATGAACCGTTTACAGGACAAGATCCCATTTCAATGGGGGTGTTGGTGCGCTTAATTAAGCGGTTAAATCAATTATTGCATACCACAACGATTATTGTGTCACACGATGTTGAGGAAACTTGTTCAATTGCTGATTATATCTATTTAATTGCAGGCGGAAAAGTCGTGGGATGTGGCACGCCTTCAGAATTAGCACAATCTGCATTACCAGAAATTAGGCAATTTATGCATGGAGAAGCGGATGGCGTTGTGCCTTTTCACTATCCCGCACGTCATTATACGGAGGAGCTGCTTGATGCTTGAGGGAATCGCCCGATTGGGCCATCGTGGTGTGAACATGATTCAAATCTTAGGCGCATCAGGGCAATTTTTACTTCGTGTTTTATGCAGAAAGCCGGATATGGTGCGTTTATGGCCTTCTCTTCGGTTACAATTGCATTTTGTTGGTGTTTTATCATGCCTGATTATTATCGTCTCAGGTTTATTCATTGGCATGGTCGTGGGATTGCAAGGTTATAGTACGCTTGAGAAGTTTGGTGCAAGTAGCCAATTAGGGCAATTATTGGCTTTAAGTATTTGTCGTGAATTAGGGCCTGTCATTAGTGCTTTGTTATTTGCAGGGCGAGCCGGATCTGCATTAACTGCGGAAATTGGCTTAATGAAAGTGACAGAGCAGCTTGCGAGTATGGATATGATGGGCGTTGATTCATTGGGGCGTGTGATTTACCCACGATTTTTAGCCGGTCTTATTGCACTACCCTTGTTGTCTTTAATTTTTGCTGCAATTGCTATTTTTGGTGGGTATTTTATCGGAGTGCAGTGGTTGGGGTTGGATGCGGGTAGCTTTTGGTCAAATATGCAGTCAGCGGTTGATTTTCGGATAGATATTGTTAGCGGTATTGTTAAAAGTGTTGTGTTTGCATTTGTCATTGTATGGATAGCTGTGTTTCAAGGATTTACATGTGTACCAACTGCGGAAGGTGTAAGTCAAGCAACTACACGAACGGTTGTTTATTCGTCGCTAGCTGTACTGGGGTTTGATTTTTTGTTAACGGCAATGATGATAGGGGGCTGGTAAATGAATAAGCAGCGTTATCGACATATTGATTTTGGCGTCGGGCTATTTATGTTGCTCGGTATGGCAGCCCTGGCTGTTATGGTGTTAAAAGTAAGTGGTCTTTCTAATTTTGCAACCAAAAAAGGCTATGTGGTAAGCGCTGACTTTGTCGACATTGGAGGGTTGAAAGTACGTGCGCCGGTCACTGTAGCTGGTGTTCGAATAGGGGAGGTCACTCGAATTGATCTGCAACCAGGACAATTGAATGCTCGAGTAACCATGATGTTACATCAAGATAAACCCATTCCCTATGAAGATGTTTCAGCGCGCATTTTAACCCAAGGTATTTTAGGCTCGAATTATATAAGTATTGTGCCGGGGTTTGAAGATGAAGGTCATGCCCATCCTTATTTGCGTGGGGGGGATGTCATTGCAAAAACTCAAGAAGCAATGATTTTAGAAAATTTGATAGGACAATTGTTGTTTAACATTAAAAAATAGGGTGAATCATGAAGCGGATAAATGGAATTATTGTTGCTATAAGCCTGGCTCTTACTCAAACCTCGTGGGCTCAATCTTCACCGGTGCCTATGTTGGAAAATTCAGCAACCCAGATTATTGATACACTTAAAAAAAACAAATCCAGTTTAAAAACGAATCATCAAATTGTCTATCAAGCGATTGAACATTATTTATTGCCAAATGTTGATGTCAATGGCATGTCGCGTTCTGTTTTAGGTCGACAAGCCTGGAGTAAAGCCACTGCAGCTGAGAAAAAAGATTTTACTCAGGCCTTCACTCAATTGGTTATTCGCACCTATGCAAGCCCATTGAGTGAGTATTCGGGTGAAACGGTGACATTTTTGCCGTTGAAGGGCTCGTTAGATAGCCGTTTTATCCGAGTTAGTAGTATTATATCGCGTCCCTCAGGTCAACGTATTCCATTAAGTTATAATTTGGTTTCTAAAAACGGTGAGTGGAAAATTTATGATCTAAGTGTGGAAGGCGTGAGTTTATTGCAAAGCTTTCGCTCCCAATTCGGTCAAGTGTTGCAAAATTCAACAATGCATGATTTGATCGCACAAATGCAGCAAAAGAAGGCGGCTTGATCGTGGAACAAGAATTTGAACCGTCTGTAACATTAACGTTTGATACAGTTGAAGCCAATAGAAAACGCTTATTTAAGTATTTCCAATCCTCTGAAATACGTAAACTCACGCTTGATTTAAGTCAGGTTGAAAAATGTGATAGTGCGGGATTGGCATTACTTATTGAGGCAAAACGGCTTTGTCGGCGATTTAATAAACCTTTTGAAATAAAAGGCATGCCTCATGTCATTCATGAGTTAGCTGAATTTTGTGGTGTAGATGCACTTTTGTGACCTTAAACGAGTAACTATTAAATGATAAGCAATGAAGAATTACAACGTGATTTATTGGCAAGTGATGAAGTGATTCACGTCCAGGTAGACGGTGATGGATATCACTATGATTTAACCATCGTTTCAGATGCGTTTCTTGGTAAATCGAGAGTAGCAAGACAGCAGTGGGTTTATGCACGACTTAATGATCACATCACATCAGGTCGTTTGCATGCTATCAATATGAAAACCTGGACAATTGAAGAATGGGAGAAACAACGTGGATAAACTAATTATTAATGGTGGTAAACCATTGCATGGTGATGTGATTATTTCTGGTGCAAAAAACGCAGCGTTGCCTATTTTGGCAGCAACACTGCTGGCAACCGATCATGTGACGTTGTCCAATGTTCCTCATTTAAACGATATAAGCACAATGATTGCTTTATTAGGTCAATTTGGTGTGAAACTGGTTGTTGATGACAACATGAATGTGCAAGTGGATTCTACACAGGTCAATAAATTTGTAGCGCCTTATGAATTGGTTAAAACCATGCGTGCCTCAATTTTAGTTCTAGGACCTATGTTGGCGCGTTTTGGACAAGCTGATGTGTCATTGCCAGGAGGATGTGCAATTGGTACACGCCCTGTGGATTTACATTTAAAAGCACTAAAAGCGATGGGTGCTGATATTACCGTTAAAAATGGTTTTATAAACGCTCGATGTGCGAATAAACGTTTGCAAGGTAAAACGTTGGTGTTTGATATCGTGACCGTTACAGGGACTGAAAATATTATGATGGCAGCGGTTCTTGCTGAAGGCAAAACGATACTTAAAAATGCTGCACGTGAACCTGAAGTGGTTGATTTAGCTAATTTTTTAATTCAAATGGGAGCACGTATTACCGGTGCTGGAACACATACCATTGAAATTGAAGGTGTTGAATCATTACGTGGCGGAAATTATTCGGTCATGCCTGATAGAATTGAGGCAGGTACTTACTTAACAGCAGGTGCCTTAACACGAGGCCATGTTACCGTGAGACGTGTTAAGCCTGATAATTTATTATCTATGCTATGTAAATATGAAGAAGCCGGTGCAACCATTACGTTGGGTGAAGATTGGGTCTCATTAGATATGCATGGGGCTCGTCCACAAGCCGTGAACATTTCTACAGCACCTTACCCGGCTTTTCCAACAGATATGCAAGCACAATTCATGGCCATGAATACAGTTGCTGAAGGTAGTTCATCTGTGATTGAAAATATTTTTGAAAATCGTTTTATGCATGTGCAAGAGTTACAACGTATGGGTGCTAAAATTCATGTGAATGGCAATACTGCTATGGTGACCGGCGTTGAAAAACTTACCGGAGCCCCTGTGATGGCTACAGATTTACGTGCATCAGCGAGTTTAATTTTAGCGGGATTAGCTGCCGAAGGTGAAACCATTGTTGAGCGTATCTATCATGTGGATAGAGGATATGAGCGCATTGAAGAAAAGTTTTCTAATCTTGGTGCGGATATAAAGCGTGGTTAAACCGTTGCTTACACGAGATGCGTTAGCACTGTATTTAAATGAATATCTTTTATGCGAGCGTTTTAGTGATTATGCACCAAATGGCCTTCAAATTGAGGGCCGTTTAACGATTCAACGTATTTGTACCGCTGTAACAGCATCTCAAGAGGTTATTGATAAAGCAATCGCGCTGAATGCCGATGCGCTGCTTGTTCATCATGCTTATTTTTGGCGTGGTGAAGATGCGGTGATTACTGGTATGAAAAAACAACGCATTAGCCAGCTGTTAAAGCACGATATGAATTTGTTTGGCTATCATCTTCCGCTGGATTGTCATCTTGAGTTAGGCAATAACGCCTGTTTAGGCCAATTATTTGAAATCACTGACATCAAAACAGATGCAATAGGAAAAACACCTCATCTGCTTTGGTCAGGCAAATTACCTCATGCATTAACTGCAGATGAATTTGCCAATTATATTGGCAATAAATTACAACGTACACCTCTTTTAATATCAGGGACAAGCCTACCCATACAGCGTGTTGCTTGGTGTAGTGGTGGTGCGCAAGATTACATTGTTAATGCGCATGCGTTGGGGGTTGATGCTTATTTGAGTGGCGAGATTTCAGAACGAACTTATTATCAAGCAAAAGAGTTAGGTATTCATTATCTTGCGTGTGGTCATCATGCAACAGAGCGTTATGGAATACGTGCCTTAGGTGAGCATCTAGCAATGCAATTTGATCTACAACATGAATTTATAGATAGTCATAACCCGGTATAGGCTTAACTTGAATCCATTAAGAAGAAAATAGGTATTATTAGGTGGGTTTGTAATATCTGTAAACCCTGCCTATATTTAATAGGTGAATCCGTCCATAGGGAGAATGACTGTGAAAAGCCTAAAAATGATTGCGTGTGGTCTAAGTTTTTTTAGCTTATTGGTTGCTTCAAATGGGGCACTTGCTGAAGATGATTGTAGTTCTTGTAGTACTAGAAGTTACACCGTAACAGGCGGTGTGGGAAGTTGTGAGAAAAAAACATGTGTGTGTTTACAAGGCCAAGCTTCAAAACCTTGTAATGGACCATACTATAATGGTTCTGCAAACGGAGAAGGTACATGCTCTTACAGTGATCCTTGTTCATAAGTTCAAAAAAGAGCAGGGTTATTAGGCCTTGGTTCAACAAGACCTGTTTTCGTTAGTGATGGCTGCTTATTAGAAGGCAGGACGATGACTAGAATTTTGCAATAGCTGTTGATGTTTCAAATAGAGCTCATCCCG
>CAZNVR010000037.1:0-10743 GCA_964576655.1 uncultured Legionella sp.
CAGGAAGATAAACAACCCATCCTCACTTGTGCCGTTAAAGAAGACACCAAGTATCGGGAGTCAAATCGATAGTCCACCCTTTATTATTGCCCTAATATTAAGGAAGGTATTATATACAGCAACAATGTTTGCAAAAGCTGGATATGCATTTTTTGATAAAACGTCGTTTCATGAAGCAAGAAACATAGTTTCAACAAATAACAATAGTGATATATCTCATGAACAATCAAAAACCATTTGAAAAATCAAGACCAACGCTATCACAAAGTATCTTATCCGGTAGTCTATTAGGGGCAACAGAAGCTCTAGTGAATCATCCATTATGGACAATAAAAACAAGACTTCAAAATAGAGAGCCGCTTTTGTATCACCCCAATATACTGTATCGAGGATTAATACTGAGTGTACTGAGCAAAGTTCCCATTACAGCCAGTCAGGTTGGCTTAAATCGTGCTATTCAAACGTTCATTTATAATGATCCACTAGAATTATCTACTTCACAAACGATGAGCTGTGCATTTTTTGCCGGTGTTGGCTCAGCGTTAATTTGTTGTCCAACAGAAATGATTGTAACAGACAAAAGAATTGACAATGCCAGCGTTTATAAAGCAACTCAACGCCTTTATTCTCGAGGAGGAATAGCAAAACTATGCACAGGTTTGTTAGCAACAGCATTACGAGAGGGGTTATTTACAGTATTTTTTATTGCCATAACCCCTTTCTTTAAAACAACAATACAACCCTATGGCTTAAATAACACCAGTGCTTCTATCATTGCGGGAATTTTAGCCGGATTAGGCGCTACCGTCTCATCACAAGCTTTTGACACAATAAAAACCGTTCAACAATGCTCAAATATTATTATCGGATTTACACCCTGTGCGAAAAAAATCTATCAAACACAAGGCATTCCCGGTTTTTTTAATGGCATGCTTCCACGCGGTGCTCGTGTAGTGTCTGCTGTCACGTTGCTAGGTTTTCTTAAAGAAAAGGCAGATGACTTAGTGAGCCAACCTCGTCTGTAAAGATACCTTATAAAGGGGTATTACGGATTTTTTTAATCACTGAATTCCAATTTTTAGACGCATTCATTATTCCAAACGAATCAACATATTTAGTATCAACCACATAACAATCTGGCTTCTCAAGAAGCCACTGTGTCAGGTAGATTATTTTTTGATTTAAATTTAATCTCTTCTGTTCGCAATAATCAAGATCATAATCTTGAAGCCACACGTCGTAACATGCATTGTTGTAATCAATATTGGTGTCTTCGATAATAAAATAGTCACCCTCTTTCAACAAGTGCTCATGGAAGTAATTTAATATTCCAATGGTATTAACGTGCGCATCCTCAATAACCAGTATTGGATGTTCAAAATCAGACATCATTTGGGGCGTAAAGATTTTTTCAATCTGATTGGAGTCGCCTTGAATAAATTGTATTCGCTCATCACGACCAGCATGTTCATCAACAGCACTCAAATCAATATCAATGCTAATCAGCTTTCCATTTTCAACAAACAATGTTTGCATGTCACTCAGCCATAAGGCTGAACCGCCTTTAAAACTTCCAAACTCAATGATAGTTTTAGGTTTTAATTCTTGTATTAATTGCTGGGTGGATGCGATTTGGATAGCATCTTTTTGAAGTGGAATGCCTCGCCAGTTCAAATAACAACTCTGATTTGCGATAGCGCTCCAATATGAAATAGGAAGATCACTTTTTATTTCTCTATATTGAATAGAGACAAATCTTGACTCTACATCGTTGAAAGTCATATAAAAATAAGCCAAATTAATTTTGGGCGGCAGTCTAACACCCCTTCATCATAAATGAAAGAAGGGGGAAAGCTAAATCACACTTAAATTTTTACATTATTTAAAAGCGCAGCAACTGATTCCGTGGCTTCTTCGGAAGACGTTGCTTCGTTGGATGGTGTGAATACTGACAATTTAACAGCACTAACGGATGCAGGCTCTTTTGCAAAATCAGCAATGGTAGGTTTTGTAATCATCAGGTAGTCTTGAAGATTCAAAAAAATAGAACGGGTCAATTCACCAGCATTAAATACAATGTCACCACCCTCAAGTTCAGCAAGTCTCTTATCAACCAATAAAGGTAGATCTTCTTGAAAACTAAATGGAGGCACTGAACCAGAAACACAGCCTGTTAATGCTTGCACATCATCAACCATAGACACTGATTTAGCACCAAATAATTTAACGATTGCTTTTGAATTCAATTGGCAACTGGCAGGTAAAACCGTAATGTAATTTCGAACATCCCCTGATTTCATTTTCACAGCAATAGCCATTGCCTTAGCACTGCGACACAATTCATTGCCTCTAATTCTTGCTATCTCTTCAGATTTTCCAGCAGCCTCATGTTCCATGACCCGAAAGCGAGCACCATTGGTTTCTAATAATGTAACAATTTTATTAAACATCTTGCTTATCCTCTTTTATTTATTTTATTTACAATGAATTGGAAGATAAAGAAGGATTGCTTTGCGAAACATTGTCCGTCGTAGCAATTCGTTTCAACCAATTTTCTTTTTTAGATAACGCATCTGTTTTAGGCTTAATGCCATGAAAATAATGCTGACTTATCGTATATTCGGGATGATCTTGCACCGATTGCTTGTAATCCATCGAGTTTTCAATGGCTGTTTTTAAACAAGCTGTGGCAAGCTTTAATGAATAGGTTTGGTTTTTTTCTAAAAGATGTATCAAAAAATTCCAATAACCCATGTTAATCTGTTCTTTTATTTGGGGTGTAATCGCAAAAAAATACCCACGCTGTAACCACCGATTAGGATTTTCAATGTGACCTACTCGTCCATGCATTACCCCATGGTGTGCGTCTTTATAGCCCCATCCATTATTGAAAAGTAATGCTTCGCCTGCTTCCAATCCAACAGCGGGTTCTTCGCCTGATGCTGGAAATGTGGTTTTGGCATATTCTGTTAAAAAACAAAGACACTCATCTGCCTCTTGTTTTTCATCTTCATTTTGAGTCGCTACTTCAATACGTGGTACATGCTGGTAAAATCGAAACGTTTCTTGCATTGTCTCCGGATCAACAGATAACAATGCGCAAGTGATTTCATCCGAATCATAGCCCTTAACCGCACTAATTTTAAACACGGGCTTTCGCATGATTTCTTTGATTCGCTCAGGGATACCAGCCAATATTGTCTCAACCGAAAAATAACTTGTTTTTGCTTTAGAATCAGGCTCAAGACAAAGCAACATTAAAAATTTAGGTACATCTTGTGAATACGCGATTTCTGTATGGTAATAAAAAGGATCAAGTCCTACACTAGAAATAACATTTTCTTGCCCTTTAACGGGTGAAATGTTATGAAAGATCACACCATCTTGCTCTGTTTTTTTAGAGTACAAATAACATCCCAATAATGCTGCAAACGTTAAAATCAAGGATTCACTCATTCGTGTTTTATTTTCATTTCTTATGATGGCTGAATCACCACGAGGCAAAACGCCTTCTCTTGGCAGACCGGTAATATGCACAATACCAGGTTGACCACCCGCCTTCATGTTTTCAATAAGCTCTAACTCTGTATCCGTTAATGCTTTAGAAAGCTCCTGTTCAAGCACTTTCATGAAAAAAAAAGGATCGCTATAAATTGACTTGTTAGCTTGCTCAGCGAGCACAAGATCAGAAAAGGTTGAAAGTCGAGCTGCAGATACAGCTAAAGTAGATGGTTTAAACATTTTAGTGATTCCTAATGAAGAGAGAAATATAAAAATTAACACACATAAATTTATTTCTAACTTTCAACTTACACGTTAAAATTTTTGCATACTAACATAATTTAAAGCAAATTTAAACATTGAAAAGCATTGGTGATTTTTTTAATTCATCTTGAGCTTTAGATGATAACCACTCGTTGAATAGACGTTCACACCCGTTAGCAATCTCCAGATTGGTTCTACTGCTCTTTCTCTCGCTGAATTAAGTTGGATGTGTTTTTTACATCCAACTTAATTCAGCGAAACGGGGTTTGGGATATCCCACATCAATTCATCGTGCGTTAGCAGACTTAGCGAAACCTGTCCAAAAAAGTTCGTTTTTGATCAATGTCAGAATCGTTTGGATTTATTTCATTCGACTCTTTTATACCCTGAAGTAATTCTTTCATTTTACGCTGAAGTTGAACCGATGTCGGGACAGCTGTTGATTGCACGTCTGGTTTTGAATGCGCATCCAGATCTGAATCTATGTTTGAAGGAGTTCGAAGGAGTTCAGCGGAATATGATGAACTTTTTGAGCGGTGATCAACCTCCCATTGGAGTGCATTTTTTTCATTTTCATCTAATAAGTGAGGATAATCATTCAGTAATCTTTTTGCAAACCAGGCATCTTTCTGACCCAACAAATACAGCTCTCCTCTTTGAGCGAGCTGATTTATGATGGTTTCATTATCCAGAACAAGACGGGCATAAGCTGAATTAAAATTGCCTGCATCGTTAGGTTCACTAGCTGCTTTATCGCAATGAGGGTTGGCTGCTTTGTCAATGAGAACAGCACATATTTCTCCCGTAAAGCACTTTGGTCTGGTTTGCAATAAAAACTCTGTAGAAGCCAGCCCCCGATCACCGTTAATCAGGCTGGAGAATATCGCTTCCTGTTCCTCACTATACCAGCGGGTATTCATAAATCTAGCATCATCGTCAAACGATTCATCGAATTGTTTGGTTAATTGCTCCAGGTAACTTGTGAACTCACTGGAGGGTAGATTATATTTTTTTGCCAAGGCCTTTGGATCAAGGTTGTCAGATTTTACTTTATTAGCCTGAGAAGCAACGACCTCTATCACCGATGGCGACCGCTTGTCATATCCCGCAGATTCCATTAAAAATTTTTCTGAAAAATCATATAACATTCTATTTTTTATAGCATTTTTTGCATTTTTTATAAAATCCTTTTTTATATCTTCTGCCAAAGCATGGCCAAGATTTTTTTCTATTTCATTCAGATAAAATTGAATTTCCATGATATCTTTATATTTATGTCCTTTGGTATGAAGATAGACGGATATTTTTTTTGTTTCCCCATCTGGCATTGACATGTCTTTACTATACCTTTCTCTAAAATCATCTACTGTTTCATTTTTATGTATTTTTTGCGGTAATTTATTCATGTCTATATTATCAGTTACAAACGCTGATATTTGGGAAGTTTTTAACAACTCATTTGGTAATTGAACCGTACTTAGTCCTGTCGAAATTTTTTCTTCTCGTTCTTCCAGCATGTGTAGTAGATTTTTAATTTTATATTGTCCCGTCTCAGGATTAAAGCCGGTTGTATCTCGCCCAAATACCAAAGCATCTGTGTAACAGGAGTAATTATCTGCCTGCCTCAACTCCGGTGTATAAAAAACCTTGATACCAGTTGTTGCATTAATCTGCTGTGCTATATTGGGATCAGCTCCTATGGAATCACTATAAAGAATCCCCTCTTTATCTCCTTCTCTAATATAAACCATAAATATGGCATGACCCTTGTTTCCTTCAAAAATAAAGCTTTGTCGGTAGTCACCTGTTTGATTTCGGGCCGCCGATATGAGTTCATTAATTTTTGGAATATCCCGAATACTTACAAAGTGTGGAAGAGGTTTTAAAATATCAGGACCATTACCATGTATATTCTTAAATGAATAGCTGCCTACAGGAGCACTAATGTTAGCCTGATATTTATTATTGAGATATTGAATAATAAGAGCTGTTCCTTCCTTCGTAGGTTGAACTTTGGATTCACCAATTTTTTCATTTTCTACTATAGTGAAGAATTGTTTGGGGTTAAATGTGCGCATTTTTAGCCCATTAATAAATAATTATATTTTATAGTATAGACCATTTCCCGCACCGGCTTTCACGAATAAACCGCTCAGTATTTGTTCACCTAGGCAATCCAAGATAATCTTTTGTCGAGCATTAATATTCAAAATACCCTCACTTCTGCCTCGACACTAATCTCATGTATACCGATAAAACACCTGAGCACCGAGTTGACTGTTGGTTTTTGAGTTGGTTTCTTTTTCATATCAGGTCAGAGCTCGGTATGTTGGATTAAGACTAAACGAATATAGAATTGCCATGGTTACTAGTTTAAATCTCGCCTTGAACCTTGCTGCGTAAATTTAAATCATTCGCCGCTCTAGCCAACTAATTTTTTAGTTAGTTCTGCGACGTGTTTTCCTTGGAAGCGTGCAATTTGTTTTTCAACATCAGACGGTGTGCGTGAACCATCGGCACCTGCAATGGTTCCTGCACCATAAGGAGAACTACCACGCATAGCACTTAAATCAGTTAAGGCGTCTTCTGAATAAGGGACTCCAACCAAAATCATACCGTGATGGATCAACGTATTCCAAAATGAAGTAATCGTTGTTTCATTTCCACCTCCAGTTCCTGTTGATACAAATACACTACCTATTTTTCCAATAAGTCCACCATTCACCCATAACCCCCCTGTTTGATCAAGAAAATTTCGCATTTGAGCGGCCATATTGCCAAAACGAGTGGGGGTACCAAAAATAATTGCATCATAGTCAGCTAATTCTTGAGGAGTCGCAATTGGAGCTGCTTGCTCTAATTTAACCCCTGCTTTAACAGCAATATCATGTGGCATGGTTTCTGGCACGCGCTTTAAGGTGACCTGTACACCATCTACCTCAGAAGCACCCTTAACAACTTCATGCGCCATTGTTTCAACATGACCATAGCTTGAATAATATAAAACCAATACTTTTACCATAATATACTCCTGTTGATGTCTAAAGGGCTTGCATAAAGGCAACCAAATCTTGTTTTTCTTGCTGATTTAAGTGCAACTCTAATACTAAATTAAAAAACTCTACTGTATCATCTAAGGTCAGTAGTCGCCCATCATGTAAATACGGTGGACTATCTTTGATTCCGCGTAAAGGAAATGTTTTAATCGGCCCATCACCAACCTCCATCACGCCATTCATGAGCTCTGGTTTAAAAAAGCGCTCTGTTTTTAAGTTATGCATGGTGTTATCCGTATAATACGGTGGTGTGTGGCATTCTGAACATTGTGCTTTACCAAAAAACAGCGCTTGCCCTCTTAATTCAGCAGCCGTTGCTTTTTTAGGATCCAATTGACCTAAAACATTTAATTTAGGCGCGGGTGGAAAATCCAGCAACTCTTGAAATTCAGCCATAAAATGCACTTGACTTCCACGCTCTAAAACGTTCACACCTTTTTTAGTAGCAATCACCGGATCACCATCAAAATAAGCTGCTCGTTGTTCAAATTCAGTAAAATCTTCTACCGATTTGAGCGCACGCTGCGAACCAAATAAACGTTGAACATTCAGCCCTCGTAAACTAGGCGTGTTAATGCGATGACGAAACGCTTGAGGCCTTGCATCACCCGCTAAATGAGTGGCTTTATTCGTATGTCCGTTCACATGACAATCAAGACATGCCACACCTCGACTGGGTTTTAGTGTACGCCTATCATCTGTTTGATTAAATTGCTGTTGAGGGAATGGTGTGACTAATAATCGCAATCCTTCTAATTGCTTGGGATTTAAAATACCATCAAATAATTGAAAATAATTATTAATGGTCACTAATTGCCCCTGAGACACATCGCCTAAATCCGTTCGTGTCGTTAAAAACATCGCGGGAGGAAATGGAGGTAAAAATTGATCGGGAATATCAAAATCTAAATCAAATCGAGTTAGATCTCGTGCTTCCTGATGATTGATTTCATCAATCACAAATTGAGGAAACACCATACCCCCTTCTGAGTGATTAGGATGAGATAAAGGAAGAAAACCGGCTGGAAACACCCCTTTTTCTTTTATTTCATCAGCAGACAATTTAGAGAGTAAGTCCCATGTTATTCCTGCAGGTAACTTCGTTCGAACGCCCTCTTGCACAGGCTTCCCACCAGTCATGGTGATGGTTTTAGACGGTTTATTACTCAAATCATAGCGTTGATTAAGCAGGTCATCATGTTGTTTTCGAATACTCGCTTTCTCTGCCGTCATTCTTTTTACAACATCTTGAATACCTTCTTTCGTGTCTACAGGTAAATAACTGCTAGCATGCTCTGCATGAATGTGGGAGATTGACATACTCATGAAGAGAGCTGCAATCAGGGGCCTTTTATCTCTGGGCATTTTTTTTAACTCCATTTAAATAAACTATCATAAAGGACGTCTTAATCGAGCTCAAGACCCAACCGACTTGATATTCAATAATCAGATACCATACTTATAAACAATCAAACATGAACAAGGTGACAAATCATGCGAATGGATAAATTAACTTCAAAATTTCAACTGGCTCTGGCGGATGCACAATCACAGGCCATAGGCCGTGATAATAATTTTATTGAGCCTGAACACTTAATGAAAGCATTGCTTGATCAAGACGGTGGAACATGCTCTCCTTTATTAACAAAAGCTGGTGTTAACATTGCTCAGTTACGTTCTCTTATCGACCAAGCGCTGGATAAACTACCTACTGTTTCAGGCACAGGTGGGGATATTCACGTCTCTAATCATTTAAATCGTTTATTAAATTTAACAGATAAATTAGCGCAGGAACGCAAAGATAGTTACATCTCAAGTGAATTATTTATGTTAGCAGCCATTAATGAGCATGGTGAGTTATCAAAGTACTTAAAACAAGCCGCTGGCCAACCTGGCGCGCTGGCAAAAGCAATTGATGACCTTCGTGGAGGTGAGCGCGTGAATGATCCCAATGCCGAAGAAAATCGACAAGCGCTGGAGAAATATACGCTAGATTTAACTCAACGCGCAGAACAAGGCAAACTTGATCCGGTGATTGGTCGTGATGATGAAATTAGACGCACAATCCAGGTATTACAACGTCGAACTAAAAATAATCCAGTATTAATCGGTGAGCCTGGGGTCGGAAAAACTGCAATTGTTGAAGGATTAGCGCAACGAATTATCAATGGTGAAGTACCCGAGGGATTAAAAAACAAACGGTTATTGTCTCTTGATATGGGGGCTTTAATTGCAGGAGCTAAGTTTAGAGGTGAATTTGAAGAACGCTTAAAAGCCGTGTTAAGTGATCTATCTAAACAAGAAGGACAAATTATTTTATTTATTGATGAAATTCATACCATGGTAGGTGCGGGTAAAGCAGAAGGTGCGATGGACGCAGGAAATATGTTAAAACCTGCCTTAGCACGTGGAGAGTTGCATTGTATTGGTGCCACAACACTTGATGAGTATCGAACATACATTGAAAAAGATGCAGCCCTTGAACGTCGTTTTCAAAAGGTATTGGTCAATGAGCCTAATGTTGAAGACACCATCGCTATTTTACGTGGTTTAAAAGAACGTTATGAAATCCACCATGGCGTTGAAATTACAGATCCTGCGATTGTTGCTGCAGCAACGCTGTCCTATCGCTACATTACAGATCGTCAACTACCTGATAAAGCCATTGATTTAATTGATGAAGCAGGTAGCTTAATTCGAATGGAAATTGATTCAAAACCAGAAAGCCTTGATAAATTAGACAGACGTCTAATTCAATTAAAAATTGAACGTGAAGCATTAAAAAAAGAAAATGATGAGGCCTCTAAAAAGAGATTAAATGATTTACAAGGCAGTATTGATGAACTTGAAAAAAACTATTCTGATTTAAATGAAATTTGGAAATCTGAAAAAGCATCGCTTCAAGGAACCTCTCATATCAAGGAATCCCTGGAAAAAGCTCGAAATGAACTGGAATCTGCCCGACGTGCAGGTGATTTAAGCCGTATGTCTGAACTCCAATATGGGCGCATTCCTGAGTTAGAAAAGCAATTAGCAGATGCCTCGTTGAAAGAACAACCAGAAACCAAACTGGTTCGAAATAAAGTTACTGAAGAGGAAATTGCAGACATTGTGTCAAAATGGACAGGCATTCCTGTCTCCAAAATGCTAGAAGGAGAAAAAGAAAAGTTATTGCAAATGGAAAATGCGCTGCATAAACGTGTTATTGGTCAAAATGAAGCCGTTGATGTCGTCGCCAATGCCATTCGTCGTTCACGTGCAGGTTTATCTGATCCACAACGCCCGATTGGTTCCTTTTTATTTTTAGGACCTACTGGGGTAGGTAAAACCGAGTTATGTAAAGCATTGGCCACCTTTATGTTTGATACCGTAGACGCCATGGTTCGCATTGATATGTCTGAATTCATGGAAAAACATTCTGTCGCCAGATTAATAGGTGCTCCTCCTGGGTATGTAGGCTATGAAGAAGGCGGCTATTTAACAGAAGCCGTAAGACGTCGCCCCTACTCGGTCATTTTGCTCGATGAAATTGAAAAAGCACATACCGATGTATTTAATATTTTATTGCAAGTATTAGACGATGGGCGTTTAACAGACGGGCAAGGTCGTACGGTTGATTTTAGAAATACAGTCATTGTGATGACATCCAATTTAGGCTCGCATGTTATTCAAGAGATGAGTGGTAAAAAGACATATGAAGACATTAAAGCAGCCGTTATGGAACTAGTGAGTCAGCATTTTAGACCCGAATTTATTAATCGTATTGATGATAGCGTGGTATTTCATGCCCTCACTCAAGCACAAATTGCAAATATTGCCGGGGTGCAAATTGGTTTTCTGCAAAAACGTTTGCTAACACAAAATATTGAGCTTGTTGTGTCGCCGGAGGCATTGTCGCATTTAGCTGAGGCAGGATTTGATC
>CAZNVR010000037.1:10753-13293 GCA_964576655.1 uncultured Legionella sp.
AACAACAGCTTGAAAACCCATTAGCGCAATCATTATTAACCGGACGTTTTAAATCAGGTGATGTGATTCATGTCACGTTTGTAAATGGCTTAATGGAGTTTAAAAGTAAATAAATGAGTCAGATGCTGGGTGGACACATCATGTATATTTGCCCACCCAGCATCCCACCTACGTGCCCGATTAATTACGTAATTGCGGAAACAAAATCACATCACGAATAGAAGGTGAATCGGTAAATAACATGACAAGTCTATCAATGCCAATTCCCTCACCTGCCGTAGGAGGCATGCCATATTCTAGTGCTTCAATGTAATCACTATCAAAATGCATGGCTTCCAGATCGCCTGCGTCTTTTTCTTCAACTTGCTTTTGAAACCTTGCAGCTTGATCCTCTGCATCATTTAACTCTGAAAATCCATTCGCAATTTCACGACCGGCAATAAAGAATTCAAATCGATCTGTAACCAAAGGATCATGCTCACTACGACGAGCAAGAGGGGATACTTCTGTTGGATAACCCATCACAAAGGTTGGTTGAATCAATTGATGCTCAATGGTTTCTTCAAAAATAATCATTTGCAATTTACCAATGCCATCGGTGTCTTTATAAGTAAATCCTAACTGATTAATCACCGCACGGCATGAGTCAACGGATTCAATTTGTTCTAATGTAAGTTCAGGATGATATTTTAATATTGCCTCTTTGATACTCATACGAGCAAATGATGCACTCATATCAATCATCTGGCCTTGATACATAACCTGACGTGTTCCAATGACCGTATCACATAAGAAATGCAATAACATTTCCGTAAAATTCATCATGTCTTGATAGTCAGCATACGCTTGATAAAATTCAACCATGGTAAATTCAGGATTATGGCGCGTAGAAATGCCTTCATTTCGGAAATTACGATTAATTTCATAAACCCGTTCAAACCCACCAACAACCAAGCGTTTTAAATACAACTCTGGCGCAATACGTAAAAACATTTCCATATCAAGCGTATTGTGATAGGTCACAAATGGACGTGCTACAGCACCGCCTGGTATAGGATGCATCATAGGGGTTTCTACTTCCAGAAACTGATGCTGATCCATAAACTGACGCATGGCTTGAATCACACGAGAACGAATTAAAAATGTTTTACGAGTCGCTTCATTGGCAATTAAATCAACATAACGCTTGCGATAACACATTTCCTGATCAGCTAATCCGTGAAATTTATCCGGTAAAGGACGCAAGGATTTAGTTAATAATTCAACATGAGAGGCATGAACGGTGAGCTCGCCTGTATTGGTGATAAATAAAACACCACGCACACCAACGATATCGCCCATATCCCAGCGCGTAAACTGCTCATATAACTCAGGAATATCATTTTGTCGCACATAAATTTGTAACCGACCCGATACATCTTGAATATGAAAAAAACACGCCTTACCCATCACTCGACGCAATACAATACGTCCTGCAACAGCAACCTGTACCGCTTCTTGAGCCAGCGCGTCTTTAGGTGTTTGTGCATATTGATTCATTAAATCAACGGCTAACTGTTCTCTGCGAAATTGATTAGGAAAATTAAATCCTTGCTCACGTAATTCTACGAGTTTTTGTTTTCGAACAAGATAAACTTCGCTTTCATCCAATTGTTCTTCTATCATTTGTTTATTCTCCTGCTTTAAGACTAGCTTCGATAAATTGATCTAGATCACCATCTAATACGGCTTGGGTATTACTGGTTTCAACACCTGTTCGTAAGTCTTTGATACGAGATTGATCAAGTACATAAGATCGAATTTGTGAGCCCCAACCAATATCAGACTTGGTGGCTTCAAGCGCGCTTTGTTCATCTTGCTTTTTTTGCATTTCCATTTCATACAAACGAGCACGCAGCTGCTTCATGGCCTGATCTTTATTTTTATGTTGACTTCTATCATTTTGGCATTGCACAACAATACCACTAGGCGCATGGGTAATACGTACCGCAGAATCCGTTCTATTCACATGCTGCCCGCCTGCACCAGAAGCCCTATAGGTATCAATACGTAAGTCTGCAGGATTAATATCAATTTCAATGTCATCATCAATTTCAGGGGAAACAAACACCGATGCGAATGAGGTGTGACGGCGATTGCCTGAATCAAACGGAGATTTACGAACTAAACGATGCACGCCTGTTTCTGTACGCAACCAGCCATACACATAATCTCCTGTAAAATGAATCGTCGCACTTTTAATGCCTGCAACATCTCCACCTGAACACTCAACAAGTTCAGAGGTAAAACCATGCTGCTCACCCCAGCGCAAGTACATTCGTAACATGATTTCTGCCCAATCTTGCGCCTCAGTACCACCAGAACCGGCTTGAATATCTAAAAAGGCATTGGCATTATCCATTTTTCCAGAAAACATGCGCTGAAACTCAAGCTTTTCAACTTGATGCTCAATTGCCATGGTGTCTTGAGCTACATCATGCAAGGTACTTTCATCCTGCTCTTCACGTGCCATGACAAATAATTCAGTCAAATCAATAACT
>CAZNVR010000038.1:0-12895 GCA_964576655.1 uncultured Legionella sp.
GTACCAAGGTAACAGAATCACGATTATTATCAATAGCATATTGGATTGCAGCTTTAACAAGACGAGTCGTCCCTTCTTTGGAAACAGGCTTTATACCAATACCACAATGCTCTGGAAAACGAATTTTTTTAACGCCCATTTCTTCTCGTAAAAACTTAATCATTTTATTCGCGTCAACAGAGTCTGCCTGCCATTCAATTCCAGCATAAATGTCTTCTGAATTTTCACGGAAAATGACCATATTGGTTTTCCAAGGCTCTTTCACAGGACTAGGCGTACCGGTAAAATATCGCACAGGTCGCAAACAGATATACAAATCCAAGGTTTGTCGAATCGCTACGTTTAACGAACGAATTCCACCACCCACAGGCGTCGTTAATGGGCCCTTAATGGATACAACAAATTGTTGAGTTGCATCTAGTGTTTCTTGTGGTAACCACTGATCAGCCCCATAAACTTGGGTTGCTTTTTCACCAGCAAATATTTCCATCCAAGCAATTTTTTTACTATCACCATATGCTTTTTTCACAGCAGCATCGACGGTATGAATCATCGCGGGTGTTACATCAACGCCAATTCCATCGCCTTCAATGAAAGGGATAATAGGATGATTAGGAATATTAAGTGTTGAATCAGCATTAACAGTAATCGCCTCACCTTGCGTGGGCACAACAATTTTTTCGAATGACATGGATATTTTGCTCCGATCGGTTTAAAAAAACCATCATAGCATGTGATGACGACTGTCCCAATAGGACAACCATGATTAACACCAATGTCTGACTAAAAGCACCGGGCGTAAAGAAAAATTCACCCCAACAGACATGGTTTTTTATATTCTAAAATAGCACGTTTTCTTAGAACGTATGTTTCTATATCAGGGCGAAATCATGTGTGCTTTAAAAATGAACCCTTTTCGTCTTTACGAGCGTTAGGGAAGTAATCCAGTGGTTCAGCGCACGGAACCCTGGGCTCCTTCGCCTTTGGCTCGCAGAGACCGATTTCGCTGATCTCGTCTTTACGAGCGTTAGCGAAGTAATCCAGTAGTTCAGTGCACGGAACCCTGGGCTGCTTCGCCTTTGGCTCGCAGAGACGCAAGTTAGTACGGAACGTTTTTCAGCCCCGGTCTATACGCTCGCCAAGACGAAACGTCACACTCAGTGTAGTCATGTTGACTACTTATGAGCTCGCCCTGGTTTCTATCTCTACAACAAAAAATAACATCCGGTTGATTAACTAACTCACTTGTTCAAGTAACACTGTATCTGCCAATAATTTAACCCATGGCCAAAACAGCATTGTAATGAATACGGTTATAAACGCATAAACCACACCGTTGTTATTGCCTAATGAAGCATCCATGAGCACAATCAGGAGCTGGTAGACCAAACAAAAAAATGCAATTAAAAACATTTGTTGAATTGTTGAAAAAAAATAAAATCGCCGTGTTTTACTCGCGGCAAGGCAAGAGGCTAACAATAATGCAAGAGCGTGCTCACCCAACACACAAGCAAGTAAAACATCTAGAGCCAATCCTAAAAAAAACACCCAGGTGACTCTAAAATATTTAGGCATGTAAAATTGAACATACAACACAAACATCAACACCCAAGGAGGTCTAAATGCAGTAAACAGATCAGGCAAAGGTATAATACTTAGTGATAACACAATAAGAATAGCCAATAAAAAACGAAAACTTATCGTGTTCATACATTGCCTTCCAGTACATTCATCCGTTCATTAATTTGTGCAGTCAGTAGATCGTGCTCTTCTTCAGGCCATATGAGCAAGACTAAACGATTACGATTCAATAGGGCAATTGGGCTTACTTTGACTGTAATAAAATCATCACCGGGTACATGTTTAATGTATTCAACACGACCCACTGGATAACCTTCAGGATATCTGCGACCAAGACCTGAGGTAACCAATAAATCACCTTTGGTAATGGATGATGTACTTGGTAAATTAATCAACGATAAAAAACTCATGCTATTTGTGCCAACCAGAATAGCTCGCTCGCCCGTTCGATCATTTCTGACGGGTACTGCACATTTTGAATCAGAAATAAGTAAAACAGTACTGGTCATAAACCCTACGTCAATGATTTGCCCCATCACACCTTTAGCATCTAAAACAGGTTGACCAACAAAAACTCCATCACGAGAGCCTTTATTTAATATCATAACTTGTCGAGAACGCGTGGTATCCACAGCTAAAATTTGTGCGGCCATTGGGGGCGTTGTTGCGGAGGACGATGCAGACAATAATTGTTTTAATTGTGAGTTTTCAGTACGCATCAACATGAGTTTTTGCAATTGCGCTTCTAACATGGTTTGCTGATAACGTAATTGCATATTTTCATCAACCAATGCTTTTTTACTACTCATTAAAGAATGAGCCCAGCCAATAATTCGAACTGGATAATCAACAGCATATTGAATGGGTGCTAAAAGCAAAGAAAACGCATGACGCACTTGACCAAGTGCGTGGTAATGGTAGTCACTTATCATTAAAATCAAAGATAAAAACAACGCAAGCACAAAGCCTGATGCAGTGTGCGTGCGTTTAGCAAAAATTTTATCTTGAATACTACTCTGTTGAGAGAAAATCACCGCCACGTAAATCCATTGTTTCAAGAGCCTTACCACCACCCCGAGCAACACATGTGAGTGGATCTTCTGCAACAAGCACGGGCAGCCCCGTTTCTTCCATTAATAATGTATCCATGTTCTTTAACAAAGCACCGCCACCTGTTAACACCATACCACGCTCTGCAATATCTGCCGCAAGTTCTGGTGGCGCTAATTCAAGTGCTGCTCTTACCGCACCAACAATACCAGATAAAGGTTCTTGTAGCGCTTCTAATATTTCAGCGCTGGTTAACGTGAAACTACGAGGTATACCTTCGGCAAGATTTCTACCACGTACTTCTATTTCAAATAAATCACGACTTGGGAATGCTGAACCAATTTCATGCTTAATACGTTCAGCCGTTGTTTCGCCAATTAATGTGCCGTAATTACGTCTAACGTAAGACACAATCGCATCATCAAACTTATCACCACCGATACGAACAGATTGGTGATACACAATGCCACTCAATGATATAATAGCGACTTCGGTTGTTCCACCACCGATATCAACAACCATAGAGCCACTTGCCTCTTCCACAGGCATACCAGAACCTAAAGCTGCTGCCATGGGTTCTTCAATAAGAAACACTTCGCGAGCACCCGCACCCATTGCTGATTCACGTATAGCACGACGCTCAACTTGTGTTGAACCGCAAGGCACACAAACTAAAACCCGAGGGCTCGGTCGTAAAAAACGATTTTCATGTACTTTATGAATAAAATGTTGCAACATTTTTTCAGTCACAAAAAAATCTGCAATCACGCCATCTTTCATAGGACGAATTGCGTTAATGTTACCCGGTGTTCTGCCCAACATTCGTTTTGCCTCAATCCCAACTGCAGCAACACGTTTTTGACCTGATTCATTTCGTAAGGCGACCACGGATGGCTCATTAAGCACGATTCCTTTGTCTCTGACATAAATCAGGGTATTTGCAGTGCCTAAGTCAATTGACAAATCATTGGAGAAAACTCCTCTGAGACTTCTGATCATGCCCATAATAACCTCATGTTTTTTGCTCGATACTTTAACTTAAATTAAATTAAAAATCGATATACTTTTTAATTATTCTTTATATAAAAAAAATGTAAGTCCCCATGGCTTAAGTTATCCCGAGCAAAGCGAGAGTTCTACCTGCGGTGGCAGAGGTTTTTAAAAAATACAATTCTTCTGATTTCATATGATAAGGCTAACTTCTCCTGACCATACTTGCGTTATTTGACCAATATAGAGATAATTCGAAAAATTCTATTTAAATCTAAGGCCTACCATGGAACAATTAACCCAATTTGCAGCAAATCACTGGCAACTCTGGCTGTCTTTACTCATCATTTTAATCCTTATATTCGTTAACGAATTAATCTCTCAAAAAAAACGGGGCAAAGAATTATCAACAACAGCGGCTGTTGAAATGATGAATCATCATAACGCTGTTGTAATTGACTTAAGAGATTCCGACGCATTTCGTGCAGGCCATATTATTGATGCTATCAGAGCGTCTGCTGATGATTTTAATCAAAAAAAAATGGATAAATATAAAAACAAACCCATTATTCTGGTTTGTGCCCGAGGTTTACAATCGTCAGCATTAGCCGTTAAATTACGCGCTCAAGGGTTTACTCAACCCATGACGCTTGCCGGTGGCATGGCTGCATGGCAAACCAATAATCTTCCTGTAATAAAAGGAAAATAAAATGCCCCATGTTTTAATCTATTCTAAAGAACATTGTCCTTTTTGCATACGTGCCAAAAATTTGTTAAATAACAAGGGCATTGTGTATACTGAAATTCGCATTGATGAGCATCCGGACATGCGGAATGAAATGATTGAAAAAAGTGGCAGAACAACTGTTCCACAAATTTTCATTAACGACCACAGCATAGGTGGCTGTGATGATTTGCACGCCCTTGAACAAACAGGGCAGTTAGATAAACTTTTAAAAGGATAGGATACATCATGACTGAACAAGCGAATATTGAACAAAGCTCTGAAGCACAATTTATGATTCAACGTATTTATGTTAAAAATTTATCATTTGAAACAACCAATACACCTGCTATTTTTCAACAAAAATGGGAGCCTGAATTATCTCTTGATCTTAATACTCAACATACAAAATTAGATGACAGCGTCTATGAAGTATCGCTAACAGTCACGGCAACCGTTAAAAATCACGGCTCAACAGCATTCTTGGTTGAAGTACAACAAGGTGGTATTTTTACAATTCAAGGACCAGCTCCTGAACAATTGGATCACCTGCTCGGTAGTTTTTGCCCTAATATTCTATTCCCATATGCTCGTGAGGCAATTACATCTGAAGCGATTCGTGGCAGCTTCCCTCAATTGGTGTTAGCGCCTATTAATTTTGATGCGCTTTATGCTCAACAGCTTGAAGAAAAAATGAAAACTCAAGCAGATCAATCTACAGAAACAACGCATTAATCTATGAAGACCTCTACCACCATTGCTGTACTAGGTGCCGGCTCTTGGGGTACGGCTGTAGCCATCCATATGGCAAGCATAGGTCATCAGGTCATGTTGTGGGGACACACTCCACAACATGTTCAAGACATGCTTAAAACACATTGTAACAAACGCTATTTACCTGACGCCCCTTTCCCACCTACGCTATTGCCCTTGCAAGACATCAATGCTTGCCTTAAGGCTGACCATATCATTATTGCTGTTCCTTCACATGCGTTTAAAGATCTTTTATCAAAACTATCGATTAAACCCAATGGGCTATCTTGGTTAACCAAAGGTATTGATCCTGTAAGCCATAAGCTTCTTAGTGAACTGGTTGCAGAAAAATGGGGAACTGAACTACCTATAGCTGTTATATCTGGACCTTCATTTGCACGAGAAGTAGCCGCGTCGCTGCCAACCGCAATGGTCATTGCAGGCAATAACACACCTTATTTAAAAACCATTCGAGAGATATTACACAGCCATACCATGCGCATTTATCTTTCAGAAGATTATATTGGCGTGCAATTATGCGGTGCTGTTAAAAATGTTCTTGCTATAGCTTGTGGGATCAGTGATGGTTTAAATTACGGTGCTAATGCAAAAGCTGCTTTAATTACCAGAGGGCTTGCTGAAATGAGTCGCCTGGGAATAAAAATGGGTGCTCAGTCCTCAACATTTATTGGCTTGGCAGGCGTTGGAGATTTGGTGCTAACATGCACGGATAATCAATCACGCAATCGACGTTTTGGCTTGCAAATTGGTCAAGGTGTGAGTTTGGAAGATGCCGAAAAACATGTAGGCCAAGTGGTTGAAGGAAAATACAATGCTGCACAAGTTTGTGCGCTTGCTACCCATTTTGATGTTGACATGCCAATTTGTGAACAAGTAAATGCGCTTTTATTAGGCCATATCACGGCAGAACAAGCCGTTATTAATTTAATGCAACGACCTGCTCGCGAATCCGGGCGAGATCATGAGTAGTCAACATGACCTCACGGAGTGTGAAACTCCTTCTGTCTTTGCGAGCGTATAGACTGAGGCTGAAAAACACTCCGAACTAACTTGCGTCTCTGCGAGCCAAAGGCGAAGCAGTCCAGGGTTTTGTGCGCTGAACTACTGGATTGCGTCCCCTTCGGTTCGCAAAGACGAATGGTTCAAGATCATTCCAACGCCTTATTTGATCTTTTTTGTGATCATAATGTAAAAGAACATTGGGCTTTAAGTTAGTTAGAAGCATTAGCGAAGCAAGCCCGTTCGGACTTTTAATTGTAAATCGCACAGGAATGGGTTCATTTTTAAAGCACACACGATTTCGCCCTGGCTCGCGAGTAAATTAAGACCCCTAACGTAACCTGATTCAGGTATAACGTTGGGATGTTTTACTGTCTGGAATTACCTAAAGGCCATCATGGTTACACATCAACCAGTTCAATTTCTTGTTCAGTTAGTGTTTCATTTAAGAAAATTTCACCAACGGATTGAAACCGCCTTACTGAATCAGTGACTAAATAACGAGCCGAGCCGGGGGCAGAAGACGTATTTAATAAACGCTGGTTCATTAATAACTGCTTTAATGCCTTGGCTGTTGCATCTGCTGAATCAACTATGCTCACATGTTTAGGCAATAATGTTTTTAACAATGATTTAAATACCGGAAAATGAGTACAACCTAACAACACAGTGTCTTCATCAGTAACGCCTGACAAATAATGCTGTAAGGCCTCTCGTGCAACCGCATTATTAACCATACCTTCTTCCGCCAGTGCGACCAATACACTGCAAGCGCGAGCATGAATGGCAACATCAGGAATTTGTGCTTGAATTAATTGTTGATAAGCATTTGCTGCAATGGTTGTTTCCGTTGCAAGCACTGTAATCCGTTTATTTTTAGTTGCAGCAACAGCGGCCGATGCTCCTGGAGCAACCACACCTAATACTGGAATATCAGGTAATAACGATTGAAGATGAGGTAATGCTGCTGTGGTGGCTGTATTGCAGGCAATCACTAATGCTTTAATTTCACGTTCCACCAATAATCGTGCCATTTGAACTGCATATTGTTGAACCGTGTTTTGACTTTTAGTTCCATAAGGCAGGCGTGCGGTATCACCTAAATAGATAAATGATTCTTGAGGCAAGCTGGCACGTAACGCTCGTAGTACGGTTAAGCCTCCCATTCCTGAGTCAAATACACCTATAGCTAAATCTGATGCAGACATGTGATCCTCATTCAATGTATATTGGTTGATTATAACCCCATATCACAGAAACATAACAGAGGGGGCATACCTGGTCAGAGCGAAATCATGTGTACTTTAAAAATAAACCCATTTCGTCTTTACGAGCGCAAGCGAAGTAATCCAGTAGTTCAGCGCACAAAACCCTGTACTGCTTCGTCTTTGGCTCGCAGAGACCAAAGTTAGTTCGGAACGTTTTTCAGCCCCTGTCTATAGGCTCGCAAAGACGAATAGTTAATGTCGCACTTGTAGTCAGCAAACTAAATTGCTTCAATCATATGAATAATTTGTTGTGTCGCAGACGTTATATTTAATTGTTTCATTTTATTGATGATATCATCACTATGAGTACGTACGTCATCTAATGCCGCCAATAGCGTGACAGGGCTTAATTCTTCTTCTTTAATCACACGGCTAATACCTTGCTCTTGAAAACAGCGTGCATTTTGAATTTGATCACCACGACTTGCTTTCATAGATAAAGGAATCAATACATGGGGCTTTGATAAAGCTAATATTTCATACAGCGAATTAGCGCCTGATCGTGAAACAATCATATCTGCTGCTGCAAATAAATCATTTAGTTCCGCGTTGACATATTCAAACTGCATGTAACCTGGTTTATTTAACAAAGTGGTGTCAATATTGCCTTTCCCACAGATGTGAATAACTTGAAAACGCTCACAAAGATTGGCTAACGATTTGCGTATACATTGATTAATAATCGTTGAACCTTGACTACCGCCAATAATCAGCAAACAAGGCTTTTCATCATTAAATCCGCATAACGTCAATCCACGCGCTTTATCGCCTTTAAATAATTGTTCGCGAATCGGTGTGCCTGTAATATTAACCTTGTTTTGTTGTTTAAAGTGTTTTTTAGCAGCAGAAAAGGTTACACAAATTTGATTAACAAAAGGAAAGCTCAATCGATTGGCCAAGCCAGGAGTCATATCTGATTCATGAGCAAATACGGGGGTTTTATTTAACCAGGCGGCAATAACAACAGGAAGAGCTACAAATCCACCTTTAGAAAAAACAACATTAGGCTTTATTTTTTTCAATAAACAATAGGATTGAACAATACCAATCAATACATTCAATGGATCATAAATATTTTTCCAACTAAAATAACGTCTTAGTTTACCGCAACGAATGGCATGATAAGGAATATCAATCGCCGTAATCATTGCTTTTTCTACGCCCTCATGGGAACCAATATAATCGATGTTCCAGTGATTTTTATCTAATGCTTCAATCAATGCCATATTAGGCGTCACATGACCGGCAGTGCCACCGCCAGTAAATATAATGTGTTTTTTCATTGATAATCCTTTATCTGTATTAACCTTTAATCAATAAACTTAAATCAATCGCTTGAATTGACTTTGTTATTGCTCCCACTGAAATATAATGAACACCTGTTTTAGCGATAGCCGTGATTGTTGATAAATCAACGCCTCCTGATGCTTCAAGCTCACACTGATTATTAGTCATCATAACCGCTTTGGTAAGCATGGATAAATTAAAATTATCTAACATAATCCGGTCTGGTTTGCAGATTAAAGCTTCTTTTAATTCATCAAGCGATTCAACTTCAATTTCCAATAATAAATCAGGTGATTTTTTTCTTGCCAACTCAATGGCTGCGCGAATTGAACCACATGCTTTAATATGATTTTCTTTAATTAAAAACGCATCATATAAACCGATACGATGATTCCGTCCTCCAGCACAAGCCACAGCATATTTTTGTGCGTAACGTAATCCTGGGATAGTTTTACGAGTATCTAATAATTGTGTTTGAGTACCTTGCAAGTGTTCTAAATAATGCCTTGTTTGAGTACTGGTTGCAGAAAGCGTTTGTAAAAAATTAAGTGCCGTTCGTTCTGCGGTTAAAATACTACGAGCAGAACCACTTATTTGACACAATGTGGTTGGCTCATTAAGCCATGCGCCCTCTTCAACCAACCAAGCAACATGAATATCAGGATCAATCTCTGCAAACGTAGCATTCACCCAAGCTTGCCCACACAACAGCATTTTTTCACGAGAAATAATAACGGCATGGACTTGTTTATCCTGAGGCAATAAACTTGCTGTAACGTCCTCAGCGCCTATATCTTCGTTAAGAGCCCGTTTAACATCGCTGACTATTTGTTGTTGATCAAGTATCATGTTTTTCCTATCAAGGGCTTTGAAAATCTAATTTTAATTAAAGGTGGGGCAATAAATGTGGTTACAATAACCATTAAAATAATAGCGGCAAATAATTCATCTGAAATCACACCTATGGTTCGACCAATTGATGCAAATACAAGCCCTACTTCGCCTCGAGGTAGCATTCCTATGCCGATTAATAAACGATCATCTTTACGATTAGCTCCTAATCCACTAATGACTTTACCCAAAATAGCAGCAAGAATTAAACCTGTGGCAACCCATAACACATGAGCATTAACAAATGATTCAAGCTTAACTTGAATACCTATCAACATAAAAAATAAAGGCGCAAATACAGCTTCAATCGGCGCAACAAGGGATTGAATGGTGACAGCTTTTGTTTCCCCGCGCGATTTAAACATATTGTCATGAATAATAACTCCCGCTACAAACGCACCAACAATGCTTGCTAATTGCACAAAACTTGCAAGCCATGCAAGACACATCAAAAACAAAAAGGCGGTAAATAACTTGGCTTCCCATAGCTCAAATGAACTCAAAAAAGACACCGTTTTTCGTAAAATTAACGGCCCTATCCATAATGCTGCTATAAAAAATACCCCAGCATATAGAATCACTCGACCAATAACCAAACAATCAACTCCACCTCGCATAACAAGATTGCTCACCACGGCAAGAATGATTAATCCTAAAATATCATCAATCATCGCCGCACCCAATATGGTTTTAGCTTCACGAGTAGCCAATTTATTCATATCTTTCAGTACGCGCGCTGTAATACCAATACTGGTTGCAGATAACGTTGCTGCGATGAATAAATCTGCTTGAAATGAGGATTGAGGCATTAAAAAGTACGTGACGCCCAAACCCAATAAAATCGGGGCAACCACTCCAATCACAGCGACCTGAATCGATTCACGCCCAGTTTGTTTTAACTCAGACAATGAACTTTCCAAACCAACCATAAACAATAAAAAGATAACACCGTAACGCGAAAAAACATCTACAATATAAGCTATTTTAAATAAATCAGGGCCATTTACACCACTTAACGCTTTAATGATTTGAGCTGCATATTGTTCTTGAAGAATCGTCGCACGAGCTGCTTCTGCAAGAGGCGTACCTGAAAACATAGAGGTCATGATATTAAAAATAGCAGGCCCTTCTCTTAAGATAATAGCCAATTGCGCATCAAAAAAATAACCTACATTACCAACCAATACCCCCATTAATAACTCACCCAACACACCTGGTAAGTTCATTTTTTTTGCAATATATCGCCCAAGAATTCCAAAAAAGAAAATAAGCGTCACCCAAAGAATAATGGGTGAAACAGGGTCAAGATGGCTGATTGAATCGGCGAAAACAAAGCCTGGAAACAAACCAGCTAGAATGATTAAATAACGCATTGGCATCCTCGAGCATTTAACCCATTTACTTATTATGAACAGAGCCTAAGAATAAACAGGTATCCAAAACAGAGTCTGGATTTAATGACAAACTTTCAATCCCTTCATTCATAAGCCATTCAGCAAAGTCTTGATGATCAGAGGGGCCTTGCCCACAAATTCCAATGTATTTACCTTGCTTTTTACAAGCCGAAATGGCCATATGCAACAAGGCTTTAACTGCTGGATCACGTTCATCAAACTGATTTGCAACCAAGCCTGAGTCTCTGTCTAATCCTAGAGTTAATTGAGTTAAATCATTTGAACCGATAGAAAAGCCATCAAAATAGTCAAGAAACGCATTTGCCAATAAGGCATTAGATGGCAATTCACACATCATAATAATGCGCAAACCATGCTGACCTCGTTCAAGACCATTATTTTTTAATGCCGTAATGACATGGGCCGCTTCCGATACCGTTCTTACAAAGGGAATCATCACTTCAACGTTAGTAAGCCCCATGTCTTCACGAACACGTTTTACAGCAATGCATTCTAATGCAAAGCAATCTGAAAACCCTGCTGACACATAACGTCCAGCCCCTCTAAAACCAAGCATTGGGTTTTCTTCATGCGGCTCATACAAATACCCACCAGCAAGATTTGCGTATTCATTTGATTTAAAATCAGATAAACGCACAATCACAGGTTTGGGGTAAAATGCTGCTGCAATGGTCGCAATTCCTTCTTTTAATCGTTCAATATAATATTCAACGGGAGAAGCATAAGCGGCTGTTTTTTCTTCAATTAATTTAATTAACTCCAGATCGGTTAATGTATCAAATTGCAACAAAGCTTTAGGGTGAATGCCAATGCTATTGGAAATTAAAAATTCAAGTCTCGCTAACCCAACACCTGCATTAGGCACGGATTGAAAGGCAAACGCTCTATCAGGATTTCCAACATTCAGCATCACTTTAACAGGTAAATCAGGCATGCTTTCAACATTGAGATTCACATGTTCAAAAGGCAATAAGCCCTCATAAACAAATCCGGTATCGCCTTCTGCACAACTCACCGTTACCAAATCACCATCATGGATCGTTTGTGTTGCATCACCACACCCAACAACAGCAGGAATGCCAAGTTCACGTGCAATAATCGCTGCATGACATGTACGACCACCTCGATTGGTAACAATCGCTGATGCTCGTTTCATTACGGGCTCCCAGTCTGGATCGGTCATATCAGACACCAATACATCACCTGCTTCTACACGATGCATCTCATTAATATCATTAATCACACGAACGCGACCTTGACCAATACGTTGGCCAATGCTACGCCCTTCACTTAAAACACGACCTGTTTTAGTGAGTGTATAACGCTCCAGCATTTGCTTGTTATCACGGCTTTTTACCGTTTCTGGTCGGGCTTGTAAAATGTATAGCTGTCCATCAAGTCCATCTTTTGCCCACTCAATATCCATTGAGCGACCATAATGTTGTTCAATAATTAAAGCCTGTTGAGCTAATTGTTCAATTTCAGAAATGGTTAATGAAAATTGACGTCGCTCAAGAGGGTCAACATTCACAGTTTTCACTGTAGATGTTGATGTAGGATCATCGCAATACACCATTTTAAGGGCTTTAGTACCTAAATTACGACGAATTACAGCTGAGTGACCCGATACAAGACTTGGTTTATGAACATAAAATTCATCAGGATTTACAGCGCCTTGTACCACCATTTCACCCAAACCAAAGGACGATGTAATAAACACCACATCATCAAACCCTGATTCAGTATCCATCGTAAACATAACACCACTGACAGCTAAATCACTGCGAATCATCTGTTGAATGCCCGCGGATAATGCAACATCATCATGAGCAAAACCATGATGAACTCGATATGCAATTGCACGGTCATTATAAAGTGATGCAAAGACTTCTTTGATAGACAACAATACGTTATCT
>CAZNVR010000039.1:0-12629 GCA_964576655.1 uncultured Legionella sp.
TGCCATTATTATGGATGGCAATGGCCGTTGGGCTGAATCTCGTGGCTTGTCTCGGAGTGAGGGGCATGGTGCAGGCGTTGACGTGGTTAAGTCTATTGTAAAAGGCTGTGTTGAGAAAAAAATCAAAATTTTAAGTATTTGGGCGTTTGGTAGTGAGAACTGGGCTCGCCCTGAAAAAGAAGTTAATTTTCTGATGCAATTGTTTGTTAAAGCATTGAGCATTGAAATGGAAGAACTCCATCAAAGTGGAGTTTTGGTACGTTTTACAGGTAATCGTACGCAATTGGCTCCGGCACTGTGTGAGCAAATGCAGCACGCTGAACAGTTAACCGCAAATAATACGCGGCTGACATTAAACGTTGTGATTAATTACGGTGGGAAATGGGATATTGTACATGCGACCAAAGCGCTAGCGACAAAAGTAGCTAATGGATTGATTAGCGTTGATCAAATTGATGAGAAAAGTTTTTCAGACGAACTTAGTATTCATGATTTGCCTAACCCTGATTTATTTATTCGTACAGGCGGTGAATTGCGTCTAAGTAATTTTTTCTTATGGCAGCTTGCCTATACCGAGCTTTATTTTTCTGATGTTTTTTGGCCTGATTTTACCGTTGAAGAACTGGATAAAGCACTGATATGTTTTAATGCGCGTGAACGCCGTTATGGTAAAACATCGAAACAACTGGCTGAAAATAACTATGTTTAAACAACGTTTGCTAACAACATTAATATTGGTTCCCTTGGTTTTAATGGCAATTTATTATGCCAATTTATCAACGCTTGCAGGTTTGGTGTTTTTACTTGTTGCATTGCTTGGTTGGGAGTGGGGGGCGCTTATACCTATTAACAATAAATTATTACGTTGTTTGTTTATTGTTATTTTAGTTTTGTTAATTTGGCCTGCACTGCATTGGTTAAATCAATGGTTAGTTGCTGATTTGGCACTTTGGGGGCTTATTTTTCTAGCGGTCATGACTTTTCCGCGTTCACAAGACATTTGGGGAAATCGAGCGATTGTCGGAGGGGCTTGTTTGCTTTTATTACCAACAATGGTTGGTGCTATGTATCTGCTTTATCAACAAGAGCATGGTAAAGATTTAATCGTTTATGTTCTTTGTTTAGTATGGGCTACTGATATTGGTGCCTATCTGGCAGGTAAGCGATGGGGACGTATTAAATTAATTCCTTCAGTGAGTCCTGGTAAAACGATTGAAGGTTCATTGGGTGGCTGTGTATTTGTTTTTTTAATTGCAGGATTAGCCGCACTTTATTTTCAACCGGTGCATTTGTTGAGTTGGTTTGTAGTGGCGCTTTTTACAGCACTTATTTCTATGTTAGGTGATTTATTTATCAGTATGTTAAAACGTCGTAGTGGTGTCAAAGATACAGGCCATATCATTCCCGGTCATGGTGGTGTGTTAGATCGGTTGGATAGTTTAATCGCCGCTCTGCCTTTATTTTTCTTTGCCCAAATCATGAATTGGCAGGGATAGTCGCATGTTCTTGATGCTATTTTACTTTATATTAGCCTTGGTCTTGTTAGTTATCGTACATGAATATGGTCATTTTATTGTTGCGCGTTTATGCGGTGTCAAAGTGCTGCGTTTTTCGTTTGGGTTTGGCAAAGTATTAGCGTCTTGGCATGATAAGCAAGGCACAGAATATACGTGCTCATTAGTGCCCTTGGGGGGGTATGTTAAAATGCTGGAGGAACCCATGCCGTCAACGGCTCTTCACGCACCCTCCGTGGCATTTAACAGTAAACCCGTTTGGATGCGTATGGCGATTGTTCTAGCCGGGCCGTTGTTTAATTTTATTTTTGCATTTGTAGTACTGTGGCTTATTTTAGTGATTGGGGTTAAAACCTTTGCTCCTGTGATTGGTGATGTTGCTCCAAATTCACCTGCGCAATTAGCCGGTTTTCAGAAAGGAGATATTGTTCTTTCTGTTAACAATCAGCCGATTGAGCAATGGATGATGTTAGTTAACGCCGTTCGAGCGCATCCGAATCAAGATATTGCTTTACGTATTAATCGCCAAGGTAAAATAGTAAACATTACACCGCGTACTACTCGTGTTGAACGATCTGGTGTGGATGAAGGCTATCTTGGGTTACAAGTTCAAACAAAAAGTGGCGTGTTTACATCGGGCCCTCGATGGCGTGAATCTCCTTTGAATGCGGTACAAAAAGCGTTTATGCAAACATTATCTTTAACGAAAACAACGGTGGTACTTTTAACACAGCTTATATCAGGTGAGATCTCATGGCATAACATCAGTGGTCCTATTGGTATTGCTCAAGGTGCTGGGGAGTCTGCTAGTCAAGGGCTGCCTTCATATTTGTTTTTTTTAGCGTTAGTGAGTATTAGTTTGGGCGTATTAAATTTGTTGCCCATACCTATGTTAGATGGTGGTCATTTTCTTTATTATTTGATTGAAATAATCGTACGACGTCCAGTTTCAGAGCGAATTAAATCCGTGGGCAACGCCATCGGTATCGGACTCGTGATGATGTTAATGGTGGTCGCGTTGCACAATGATATAACAAGATTATTGGGATAGGGAGATTATGTGATGAGGATGCTAAGTTTATGTTGACAAGCGTGCATCACTTCCTATAAAAGGGTTTCATTTGTGGCTGGATTGAGTTCCTGAACTCGTTGCGCAGGATGTAAAAATTATAATGATAAAAACAGGTAAAAATGTTGTATTAGCTGCATGTTGTGTTACTGCATTGGTTTTTTCAGCTCATGTTTATGCTGAAAATGGCTTTATTGTTCGTGATATTAAAGTTGCAGGTTTGCAACGCGTGAGCGTTGGTACGGTTTTAAATTATTTACCTGTGCAGGTAGGTGAAGAAATTGGTCCTAGCTCTACACCGCAAATTATCCGTGCTTTATATGATACTGGTTTTTTTCAATCTGTAGTGCTTGAGCGACAGGGCAATACCTTGGTGGTTCAAGTGGTTGAGCGCTCAACAATTGGTTCTGTTACAGTTGTTGGCAATAAAGAAATTCCTAATGATAAGATGAAAGATTTGTTAAAAGACATGGGATTGGTTAAAGGCCGTGTCTTTCAACGCGCCTCTCTTGAGCGCCTTGAAAAAGAGTTAAAACAAGCATATAACGCTCGTGGTAAATATAATTCAAGAATTAAAGCGCGAGTGACTGATTTAACTGAAAATCGTGTGGCGATTAACGTTGCCGTGTCTGAAGGTCGCGTGTCACGTATTAAAGAAATTAAAATTATAGGGAATCATGATTTTTCAGATAATGAGCTGTTACCTGAATTAGCACTATCTTCAAGTAATTTATTGACTTACTTCACTAAAAAAGATCAATATTCAAAAGCGTCAATGGATGCATCATTAGAAGCATTACGATCATTTTATTTAAACCATGGTTATTTAAAATTTAATATAGTGTCGTCTCAAGTGTTGTTAGCGCCCGATAAAAAAGATGTATTTGTTAATATTCACATTGAAGAGGGGCCGCAATATCATTTTTCAGGGTTTGCTTTAGCAGGTAAAACCATCTTACCGAAAGCACAAATTGATGCCTTGGTTAAAGTTAAAAAAGGTAAAGTGTTTTCCAGACAACACGTGACAGAAAGTATTTCGGCAATTGGTTTAGCCTTAGGTGACGTTGGTTATGGTTTTCCTGCAATCAATGCAGAACCTCGCATTGATGAAGCAGATAAAACGGTATTTATCACGTTTGTTGTAGATCCTGGTCGCCATGTTTATGTGCGTCGAATCGATTTTCATGGCAATACTAAAACGGCAGATTACGTATTGCGTAACATGATGAATCAAGATGAAGGCTCATTGTTATCATTACATAATATCAAAGAATCTGAGCGTAAATTGCGTATGCTCAATTATTTAAAAGATATTAATGTTAAAACAACCCCAGTTCCTGGTGCAAATAATCAAGTTGATTTAGATGTTCAAGTAGAGGAAGCTCCCTCAGCTGAAGCAACAGCGTCTCTAGGTTATGGAACAACAGGGCCTCAGGTTAATGCCGCATTCAATCAATATAACTTCATGGGCACAGGCCGTACTGTAGGCGTTGGGTTTAACGCAAGTTATTGGGGACAAGACTATACATTTAATTATTACAATCCTTTCTACACCCAAACGGGTATCGGGCGTGGTTTTGATATGTATTTTCAAACCGTTGATCCTAAGCATTTGGACGTTAGTGCGTATAGTTCTAATCGTTACGGGTCTGATATCAATTATAACGTTCCGTTAGGTGAAAAAAATAACTTACAATTTGGTTATGGATACCAGGGATTGCGTATTCAATCCGTAGGTGTGGTGCAACAAATTCAAAACTTTGTGAATGAGTATGGTCGTAACTTTAATCAAATCCGCTTAATGTCAGGTTGGAGCCGTAATAGCTACGATCAAATGCCATACCCAACACGCGGAGCGAATCAACAAGCCGGTTTACTCTTTGCATTACCAGCGACGTCAGATTCGTTAAATTATTATAAAGCATCTTACCAAGCACGGGTGTACTATCCATTAATCCAAGGGTTTATTTTTACCATGATGGGTAATGTTGGATACGGAAATACCTGGAGCGGGCTTGGTTTACCTTTCTATGAAAACTATTTTGCAGGGGGTAATGCGCAGCCAGGACAAGTGAGAGGGTATGACAGTTACTCTTTAGGTCCTAAAGATAATCATGGTAATGCAATTGGTGCGAACGTTCTTGTGAATGGTAATGCCGGTCTTGTTTTACCTTACCCCATTAGTCGTGAAACACTACGAGTGAGTTTGTTTGTTGATGCGGGTAATGTATTTACTCAAGGCACACCGATTGCGTTAAGTGGCACCAATGCAGGTTCAATGCGTTATGCAGGAGGCGTCTCTGTTGAATGGCGCTCACCTTTTGGTCCGTTGGCCTTTAGTTTGGCAGCACCGTTTAACGCACAACAATATGATCGTGTACAGCCGTTTGCATTCTCTGTGTCGTCAGGTTTTTAATGGTTATTATCGCAACCGATAATGATTTGTGCTAGCATTTATAGCCAATAAAAATATACTTCACGTAGGCAAAATATATGTAAACTACGTATGTTTTAACTACGCGAATTATGAATGTTCTCACATTTATGTGAGGCATATTTAGTGTGGGTCGGTAGGTTTTTGAATCGGGAGTGGGGTCATGAAACAAATTAGTAGTATTTTCATCGCGTTAATGTTGGCAGTTGGTATGGGTTCTGCTTTTGCAGATGGAACTAAAATCGGTGTGGTAGATTTGCAAAAAATCATGCAAACCTCCTCTCAGATGAAAATTATTCAGGAAAAACTAGAAAAAGAATTCAAGCCCCGTCGTGACAAATTGGTTGCAATGGAAGATGGTTTGAAAAAAAACATGGAAAAGTTTAAACGTGATACAGCTATCATGAGTCAAACTCAACGTAAAGAACTGGAAAAACAAATTGTGGGTACACAACAACAGTTCGAACGTGAAGGCCAGCAATATCAACAAGAACTAAGTACCGCGCACAACGAAGCGATGGAAGAGTTCTATAACAAAATTCGTGCGGCTATTGCAAAAGTGGCTGAAAGTGAAAAGTATGACCTGGTTTTTCAAAAAGACGCAGCTCCTTTTAGTGTAGAAAAATTGGATGTCACAGCAAAAGTTATGCAAGAGATTAATTAATACGGTCACTCCGGATGGTTTAGAAATAGAATAACATCATCTTTTTCTAAACTATCCTAGAGTATACATTTCAAATGTTATTTAAATTGAGAGACTCCTCATGACTGGATTTGTGGATATTAATAAAATTCTTGATTTATTACCTCATCGTTATCCGTTTATTCTGGTTGACAGGGTTTTGGATTACAAGGAGTTTGATTATATAATAGCTACTAAAAATGTGACTATTAATGAGCCTTTTTTCACAGGGCACTTCCCAGGAAACCCAATTATGCCTGGGGTTTTAATGCTTGAGTCTTTAGCACAGGCAGGCGCAATCTTGTCTAATTTATCGAGAGTTCCATCAGAAGGGCATGAATTTTTGTATTTTTTTGCAGGAATCGATAACGCGAAATTCAAACAGATAGTGACACCAGGCGATCAATTAAGATTAGATATTAGACTCATTGGACAAAAGCGAGACTTTTGGCGTATGCGTGGTGAAGTTTTTGTTGGGGAAAAATTGGCCTGCTCTGCAGATTTAATGAGTGCCGCGAAGGAAGTTAAAAAAAGTGATAAGTGAACATGCGATAATTCATCCTTCGGCTAAATTAGCTGAGGGAGTAACGGTTGGCCCAGGCACTATCATTGGTGCTGACGTTGAGATTGGTGAAGGTACCTGGATTGGTCCACATGTAGTGATTCAAGGACCGACTGTAATTGGTAAACATAACAAAATTTTTCAGTTTGCGTCTGTGGGTGATGAACCTCAAGACGTGACTTACCAGGGTGAAGCAACACGTCTTGAAATTGGCGATTATAATGTTATTCGCGAATTTTGCATGATTAGTCGTGGTACTGTAAAAGGCGGCGGTCTTACTCGTTTAGGTGATCGTAATTTTTTAATGGCATACTCTCATATTGGTCATGATTGTATGGTTGGTAACCAAGTCATCATGGTTAATTATTCCGCGCTTTCAGGTCATGTTATTATTGATGACTATGCCATTATTGGTGCCTATGCTGCGGTTCATCAATTTTGTCAAATCGGTGCATATGCATTTATTGCACGAGCAACGTATGTAAATAAAGATGTTCTGCCGTATGTCATGATAGCCGGTCACACCACATCAGCTTGTGGTATTAATACAGTCGGCCTTCGTCGACGAGGTTTTTCATCGTATGCGATAGATCAGCTACGTAGAGCATATAAAGTGATTTTCCGCAAAGGATTAACGGTTCAACAGGCTTTAGCTGAACTTGATTTACTGAAAGATGAATGCCCTGAATTAGTCCCTATGATTGATGCATTAAAACAATCAACACGCGGTATCGTTCGCTAATATTCGCATCTTTATTCTTCAAATAAAGATGCGCAGTTTAAACTGGTCTAAACTTACACATTACCCTTAGGTGGCTTATGCTAGATCCTCATTTATTAAGAGATAATCCTCAATATGTTGCAGAACAACTTAGCAAACGAGGTTTTGTATTTGATGTAGCTGCTTTTATTGCTTTAGACGCTCAACGCAAAACATTACAAGTCGCCACGCAGGCATTACAAAATGAGCGTAATCAACGTTCTAAAGAGATTGGTCTTGCTAAATCCCGTAATGAAGATATTACGCCGATGCGTTTAGAGGTAAGTCGAATTAGCGATGAAATGGATGCGAAAAAAATAGAGTTAGCATCTATATTGCAACAGATTGAAGATATCTGTCTTCGCTTGCCAAATATTCCTCATGCATCTGTTCCTGAAGGTCGTAATGAAGAAGACAATCAGGAGATTCGTCGTTGGGGCACACCGGCATGTTTTGATTTTGAAGTTAAATCTCATGATGCATTGGGTGAGGCTCTAGGGCAAATGGATTTTGCACTTGCTTCTAAAATTACTGGTAGTCGGTTTGTGGTGATGAAATCACAGCTTGCTAAATTACATCGTGCTTTAATTCAGTTTATGCTCGATGTTCATACAGAAGAACATGGTTATCAAGAAATTTATGTACCCTATATTGTGAATGCCGATAGTTTACGTGGAACAGGACAATTGCCTAAATTTGAAGAGGATTTATTTAAACTTCAAGGAGAGGCGAATTATTATCTAACCTCCACAGCAGAAATTCCCGTGACCAATACGGTGCGTGATATGATATTGAATATTGAATCATTACCTATTCGTTATGCATGTCATTCGCCTTGTTTTCGTAGTGAAGCTGGGTCTTATGGCAAAGATACCAAAGGATTAATTCGTCAACATCAATTTGAAAAGGTTGAATTAGTCTGGATAACCACACCAGAATCCTCATATGATGCTCTTGAACAGTTAACAACGCATGCAGAAACGATTTTGCAACGGTTGGAGTTACCTTATCGTGTATTGGCATTATGCACAGGAGATATGGGGGCTGGCGCTGCTAAAACCTATGATCTTGAAGTATGGTTGCCTAGTCAAAACACGTATCGTGAAATTTCGTCATGTAGTAATACGGAGTCTTTTCAAGCACGTCGTATGCAGACTCGTTTTCGTAATGCATCAGGTGAGATGGAATTAGTACATACTTTAAATGGTTCTGGCTTGGCGGTAGGGCGAACATTGGTTGCCATTATGGAAAACTATCAAGATGAGCAAGGACACATTCATATTCCAGCTGTTTTGCAATCTTATATGGGTGGATTAAAGTCTATTTCAATGAAGGGTTAAATGGATTGTCTTTGCGAACGAAGGGGAAGCAATTGTAAGTTCAGCGTACGGAACCCTGGACTGCTTCGCCTTTGGCTCGCAGAGACGCAAGTTAGTTAGGAACGTTTTTCAGCTCCTGTCTAAACGCAGGCAAAGACGGGGCTTCAATGTGTCGTTGCGAACGAAGTGAAGTAATCCAGTTCTACAATTCAGGTGTTAAACATACGACGCCACAGATGCCATCAATAAAAACCCAACAATCACAAAGCTAAAGTCACGTAAATTGCAGCAGCGTTCAACCATCACGCAACGCTCAAGGCCATGCAAGGTTCCAAGATAGAGGAACGTGCCAGAAGATACAGCCATTAAAATAGGGTCTATTAATGAGTTTGTCTCAACGCCTCGACCAAAATACCATCCTATGAAAATACCCAAAGGGGTCATTAACGCAAAAATTAAAAATAAGACGATACTTTGTTTAGGTGCCAGTGAGCTTTTGCTTAATTGCATTGCAATAGCAAAGCTTTCTGCCCATTTATGCGTGATGATTGCCAAAAACAACATGATAATTAAGCCGTATTCATGACTTAGCCCTAATGCGGTACCTAATACTAGTGAGTGTACGGATAGCATTAACCAAGCAAGAATGGCAAAGGCTGGGTGTGTTGCATCATTATGGTGATAAAGCTCTTTTCCTATATGTTCAAGCCATAAAAAAAGTAAAAAAATACCACCGGTAATTAAATAAGCAAAAGGATAATGATAGCCCATGTTATTAAATAATACATTTGATTCAGGAAGCATATGCAATAAAGCTGCTCCAAGAAAAACACCGGTAGCTAGCGTTTCACCGATGGGGAAGTCAAAATGTTCATCTTTATTGAGTCGTTTTTTAAAGGGATACCAACCTGCGAGCAAAATGACAGCTAGAATACTGAGGGCAAAAAGTAGTTTTAATGTGGCCGTAGCCATAGCGATCCTTAACTATTCAGTTTTGAGTGTTTTGGGCTGTAGCGAGTATAGCAAGCGATGCAGTCTGTCTCAATAAACGAACAGTACTAATGTACTTTTGGGTGATTAAATCGCTTGTAATAAGGTGTTGTAACGCATCGATATCTGCATGCGTTTGATCACAGATCAAATCAATGGATAGATGTCCTTCAAGATAATGTAGTGTCCAGTGTTGAATACAAGGATAGTGAGCTTGCCATTTTTTTATGAATTCCAGTTCAATAATTTGGCGAGAGGGTAAGTGAAAGGATGGCTTACAGATTTCATCATCTTCTGGATCAACATGAACGGTGACATCTTTAACTCGCTCTATGTCTTCAATTAAGGCCTTATGCACATGTTGAGCAATAAAATGCCCTTCAGATACTGAAATGATGGGAGATACAAGAATATGCACATCAATAAATATATCGCCCCCCATCATTCGTGTACGTAACTGATGAACTTTTTCAACACCAGGTATAACTTGGATAGTTTGCGTAATTTCGTTGAGTAAAGTTGAGTCAACAGCAGTATCAACGAGCTCTTTAATGCTGCTCCATCCATAACTTAAACCCATGTGAATAATCATACATCCAACGATGATAGCCGCCACCGCATCAAACCATGGCCAGCCCATTAAGCTGCCGATTAAACCAAACACAACGACGCCGGATGAGGCGGCATCTGAACGATGATGCCATGCATTTGCGATAATCAGTTCAGAATGAATTTGTTCACCCACAAAACGCGTGTAATGAAATAAGGCTTCATTGGCAATAATGGATAATATGGCTATGGGTAGAGCAAACGTTCCTGGTTGTTGGTGTGCACTCAACATGATTTCATGAATAGAATCCCAAGCAATTCCAGTGCCTGCAATGATCAATAATAAAGCCAAAATAAACGTCGTTGCGGTTTCAATGCGTTTATGGCCATAAGGATGAGAATCATCCGCATCTAGACTGCCATATTTAGATGCAAAAAGAACCATGATATCAGTGATAAGATCAGAGAATGAATGTATGCCATCAGCAACTAATGCATGGGAGTGAAAACCGATACCACCTAACAGTTTAACGAGCCCTAACAGAGCGTTAACTACAGCACCAATAATCGTTACTTTTTTTGCTTGCCAATATCGTTCATGTGGGTGCATGACTCACCTTTTTGCTCGCGCGGAGAGGAGTGGCCCTAACCGCTGGTTCGGATCTGGTATAAGAAGCTATTGTTCCTGTTCACATAGTTATCCACAGATTTATTGATATTAAAAAACGATAATTAAGTTTTAAAAAAGATAAAAATTAAAAAATATCAATTAGTTATGTAGTAAATATAGGATGTGGATTTAAAATATGGCTTTAAATGAAAAAAGTTATTCACAATTTAACTAAACGATAGATTGCAAAAACTTCGATATATTAACCAAATAAAATTTAAAAAAACAGTCTTGACAATAATTTAATTTCAAGGTGAGTTTGCCATGAAAGATACTCTCGTATTTTAGTCTCGCTTTTAACCTTGTAAAAATTGTTCAAAGTCTCCGAGCCAGCGTTTTGCAATTGTTTTTGCGGTTAAAGGAGCATTACTCATTAATTGATTGGCGGTTAGTGAAAGCAGCGGAAGCAGGGCTTCATCTCGTGGTAAATGAGCAATGCTAAATTCACGATAGCCTGTTTGTCTGGTGCCTAATACTTCACCAGCACCTCGTAGTTGCAAGTCTTTTTCTGCAATGATAAAGCCATCGCATGTTTCTTTCATGACACGAAGACGCTCATGGCCTTGTCGTGAAAGAGGGGATTGATAGAGCAATAAGCAATGCGATTGAGCCGTTCCACGTCCCACGCGTCCGCGTAATTGATGTAATTGTGATAAACCAAGACGTTCAGCATTTTCAATGATCATCAGACTGGCATTAGCAACATCTACGCCTACTTCAATGACTGTTGTTGCAACCAATACTTGAATGTCGCCGGCTTTAAATGCTGACATGATGCTATCTTTTTCTAAGGCTTTCATGCGGCCGTGAATTAAACCGATGCGAATATCAGGTAATAAAGTTTGTAGATTTTCAGCACTTGCAGTGGCTGCCATGCATTGTAATTTTTCTGATTCATCAATTAATGTACAAACCCAGTAGGCTTGACGTCCACTGAGTATAGCGGTTTTCAAACGCTCAATAATTGCTTCGCGTTTATTTTGGCTTAAAACTGCTGTCGTAATGGGAGTACGCCCTGGGGGTAATTCGTCAATGCTGGATACATCCAAGTGCGCAAATTGTGTCATGGCCAATGTTCTTGGAATCGGTGTTGCAGTCATGAGTAATTGATGAGGAATATGTTGATTAATATGGCCTTTTTGTTGCAATAACAAGCGTTGCTCTACCCCAAAACGATGCTGCTCATCAATAATAACCAATCCTAATTTGGCAAATGATACGCTGTCTTGAAACAATGCGTGTGTACCAATCATGAGCTGGCATTGATGTTCTGCCAAAGCATTTAATGCTTCACGTTTATCTTTAGTGCCCATTTTTCCGCTTAATCGTTTTACCTGCACACCTAGCGGCGCCAACCATTTTGTTAAGTTTTGTGCATGTTGGTCGCTTAAAATATCAGTAGGCGCCATGAATGCAACTTGATAGCCGGCTTGAATTGCTTGAAGGGCAGCAAGGGCCGCTACAACCGTTTTACCTGACCCAACATCGCCTTGTACTAAACGCAACATAGGTTTTTTTTGCGTTAAATCATGTTCAATTTCACAAAAAACCCGTTGTTGAGCTTGCGTGAGATTAAATGGTAATATTTTTAAAAATTGTTCTATTAGTGTTTGTTTAGAAGAAAACGCAGGAGCTGTTAATGTGGCTCGTTGTTGGCGTGCAAATTGCATACTTAAACGCTGAGCTAACAGTTCGTCAAATGCCAGTCTTTTTAATGCAGGATGAGCCCCATCTTCCAATGTTTGAAGAGAAATGTCAGGCGGTGGATTATGAAGTTGTTCGATAGCACAAGACATGGATTGAAAATGGTGTTGCTCCAAATCCGCAGCTGTCATCCACTCAAGCGTTGTTAATTCATGATGACAGGATGTGATTGCGCGTTTGATTAATTGGCGTAATCGAGTTTGGCTTAAGCCGTGGGTTGTGGAATAAATAGGTGTTAGGGTTTCTTCAACTGGACACTCACCGTTGTCGTCTAATAATTGATACTCAGGATGAATCATTTCTAGTTTGTTCGCAAATTCGCGCACCTCTCCAAATGCACGAATCAGTTGATTAGGATGAAGTAGCTTGACTTGTT
>CAZNVR010000040.1:0-12574 GCA_964576655.1 uncultured Legionella sp.
CGGTAGGTCTACGGTATCTGGTGTGGTACTAAAACCTTGGGATAAACGCTCAAACAGTCAATTTAGCATGAAAAAACCTCTGCAAAATAAGCTTGATGAAGTCTCGGGGCTTAAATCATTTGCCGTTATTCCCCCCTCACTTCCAGGTGGTGGCACAGGCACACCCGTGCAGTTTGTCATCAAAACCACCAGTGATTTTCAAAGCTTATTTGATGTATCTGAAAAACTACTGGCTCGTGCGAAACAAAGTGGATTATTTATCTACCTGGATAACAGCCTAAAATTTAATCAGCCTGAAATTGAATTTAAAATCAATCGCTCCAAAGCGTCTGATTTAGGTTTAAATATGCAAGAGATAGGTAGAAGCATTAGTAGTGCTTTATCGGGTGGATATGTTAACTTTTTTGAGTTACAAGGCAGAAGTTACCAGGTGATTCCACAACTTGACCGAAGTTTTCGTCTCACAGCACAACAATTAGGACAAATTTATTTACGCAGTAGCAGTGGTAACATGGTGCCATTATCAACTATTGTTACACCCATCGAAAAAATCCAACCCAATGCATTAAGCCATTTTCAGCAATTAAATTCAGCAACTATTCAAGGGGTTATGATGCCAGGCACAACGCTTGGGCAAGGCATTGCTTTTTTACAAAAGGCTGCAAACGACACCCTGCCAAAAGGCTTTGCTTATGATTACGCAGGGCAATCCAGACAATTTACTCAAGAAAGTGACGCACTCATTTTTGCATTTTTTCTAGCTATTTTAGTGATTTTTTTAGTCCTTTCCGCCCAATATGAAAGTTTCCGTGACCCGTTGATTATTTTAATTAGCGTACCTATGTCAATTTGCGGAGCATTAATCCCTCTTAATTTAGGTGCTGCCAGTATTAATATCTATACTCAAGTCGGTTTAATAACATTAATTGGTCTTATTGCAAAACATGGTATTTTAATTGTTGATTTTGCCAATCAGCTACAACGTGAGAAAAAATTAAATAGACGTGCAGCCGTAGAAGAAGCAGCAGCCATTCGACTTCGTCCGATTCTAATGACAACCGCAGCCATGGTATTTGGTGTATTTCCATTACTCATTGCAAGTGGAGCAGGTGCCGTCAGTCGGTTTGATATTGGTTTAGTTATTTCAGCAGGGTTATTAGTGGGCACAGGGTTTACCCTGTTTGTAGTACCAACGATATATACCTATCTTGCGGCAGATCATCGGGATGATTTGTAAAAAAACCTGAATGAATCATTCAGGTTTTTTATTATGGAAACCTATTATCTAGGCCCCTTAAGCTTAGTATCATCTTCTGGGAATCTAGTACTGTATTTACTACCCTGACTAATTTCGTGTTTATCAGACTGATCGGCAGCGCCCTTAACTTTACTTTTATATTCATCAAAGCGCTCTTTATGCCCCATTACAGCTCCACTCTCAGAAATTTTATCATTGCCTTTGCTATAGTGCATTGGACTATATTCCTGGTGAACTTTAGATACATGGTGAGCACCAAGATCTTCTTTCTCTTCCTTCATTATCTGTGAGTGAACCTCTTCACCACGAAGCTCAATAGGCGCATCTTTTGTAAACAATTGACGAATACTGGAAATAAAATTTTTCAAGATCTCTTTAACATTACTTATAAATTTCTTTAAAGTAGCAGAAAGACCCTCATCAGATAATGTTTCCGACATTTTACCCGAAAATGTTGGTGAGCTTTTTTCTAATGCATCTACAGGCGAACTTTTTTCTAATGCTTCTAGTTTTTTTTGTAACTCATCTACGGAAAAAGTTATTTGCTCTGCAATATTTTCTTCTGTACCTGATAAATCAACATGGAAAATAATTTCATTAGCAACTTGCTGCTCATGTTCTGGCAATTCTTCAATTGCATCTTTTATTTCAACATTTGCACTATCTACTAGAGCTTGAACGTCTTCCTGCACTTCAAGAGTGTTTGTCATCAGCTTTAATTTATTTGTAATATTTTGAAGTTCCTTAAGATAACTATTAAGATCTTGCTGAACTTCAAAATCGGAAAGCTTTGCACTCTGTCTAAATACAGTTATAAGCTCATATAATGATGTTATTTCATCACTATTTCTAAATCCATTCGCTTGCAAACGATTAAACGTTTGCTTAACTAATCCCAAATTATTTTCATGTTCTTTTTTCATGCTGGTCTCCCTGGATTTTTTTACTTACGCTTAATGTATAGACCTCACTCTATCTAGAGTCAAATTCTGCACGCTAATTTAAAAATTATTGCAGTATTACATATAAGGAATATTGAAATCAGACTTTGGTGATAAAAAAAACCTGAATGATTCATTCAGGTTTTTTTATAGAAACCTATTATTTAGGCCCCTTAATCTTAGTATCATCTTCTGGGAATCTAGTACTGTGTTTACTACCCTGACTAATTTCGTGTTTATCAGACTGATCGGCACCGCCGCCCTGAACTTTACTTTTATATTCATCAAAGCGCTCTTTATGCCCCATTACAGCTCCACTCTCAGAAATTTTATCATTGCCTTTGCTATAGTGCATTGGACTATATTCCTGGTGAACTTTAGATACATGGTGAGCACCAAGATCTTCTTTCTCTTCCTTCATTATCTGTGAGTGAACCTCTTCACCACGAAGCTCAATAGGCGCATCTTTTGTAAACAATTGACGAATACTGGAAATAAAATTTTTCAAGATCTCTTTAACATTACTTATAAATTTCTTTAAAGTAGCAGAAAGCCCCTCATTAGATCTTGGTAATTTTTTTTCTACATCTTCAGCTGCTTTCATGCAAGCTGATTCAAGATCAAAATCATCATCAAAAAGGTTAACATGCAGGAGTGTTTCAGGGAGACTCTCTTTTTCACTTTCAGACAAATTTTCTCTTTCTTGTACCAGTTTTATATTAACTGACTCCACCAGTTCATTAGCCACCAACCGCTCAAACTGTTTTATCTGAGTTCCAATCTGACTACTCTCCCCCCCGTTAAGGGATTTAGCTGTAGATTTTTTTTGTTTTATTTCAGCAATCATACTTTGTAGTTTATCTAGATCCCTCTGATAGAGTTCAGGTTGTTGCTTTATGTCATTAAAAAACTCTTTAGCTTTCTTAAGATCATTTTTAAGATCTATTGCCGTAACTCGCTTAACCATAATTATCCCCTAGTTATATGTCTATGTTAGGTTTAGTTGATGTTCTAATAATTGTCAAATAAACCTAAATTTTGTTAGTTAATAACGAAAATTAATATAAATTCTTAATTAATGTATTACACTTAGAACAATAGAAAGAAAATTAAGAGGTTGCTCAAATGAAAAAAACAGATGAGGTCATAAATATTGACTATACAAAAATACTTAACCAAGTAATGGATGCTACTCCTGCTGAGTGGATAACATTCATTAATCCAGAAAACACCTCTCCTCTAGATACTCAAACTGCAAGTTATAATCAACCGCTATCTACACTTTCGATTGAAAAACAAGAGCTATTTTTAACCGATTTAATTAATTCGCCTCACAAACGTGTAAACCTGAATAAACCCCATGTAAATAAAGGTTGGTTATCGATTCAAGCTATTGTGGATGGGGAGCGTCAAGCGATATTAATTGATATCAATGAGTGGCAACATAATTGGAGATTAATATCTAAGTATCTTGTTTCTGTCTGGAAAGATTGTAACCAATTTAATTTTACAGGCATTAACTATATAGCACCTACAGAATTAAATAAAAAAAATTATACTCTTGACCCAGCACTCATTAATTCATATCCACTTATCACATCCAAGTTGAACATCTCGTTAATTTTTAGTGTTTTTGCGATTATTTTAAGCCTAAAAATGCTTTGTGAAACACTGTCTACTCAACTAAATCAAACACCTAATATACAAGTAAAACTGATTAATAATAATGATAATCAATCAATAGCGACATCTCCAATAATAAATAAACACCTCCATAACGTGTATCCTCTAGAAGATTTTAACGTGTATCGTCTAGAAGATTTTAATGATTACGCTAAAGAAAGACTGTTTACCATTCAGGAAATGACCAATATAGACCAACGTTTACATGCTTATAATAGGTTATTATGTGAAGCTCAACATCTTTTATCCACCACAAATACTTCACCAAAATATGATAAACTCACCCATCAAACTTATTTATTAAGCAAAGAGATATCCAAATCGATTAAAAATGAAAAAGACGCTGTTTTAACCAAATTTGATGCTTTATTGCATCAATATTTAGATGAAACATCCAAAATACACGATGTATCAACAAATACCCCTATATTAAAAACCGAACATGACAAATTAATTAATGAGTTAGGGCTTCTTAGAAATGCGTATGAAAATAATAACGATGTTAAAGAATTTGTAATTAGTGTTCAAAAGGCGTTTAACGACCATAGTACCGCGCTTAATTTATTGATAAACAATCCAACTATAAATACCAATCAAAGCCAGTCATATTTTCAAACCTTGCTACATGCATTTAATCACCTTCAACAAAATTTCATCCAATTTTTTCATACTCTTTATGCATGTATTTTTAAAGTTGAACCTATAATACAAAACACTCAATCAGAATCAACAATCATCCAGGAAAAAAATATTACCCTTCATTTCAAATCTATTTTTAACAAAGAATTACCCATTTCTGATCAAACACCGCAGCAGGCACCTAAAAAACATTAATAAAAAGATCAAACACTTTGAATAATCGGAGTGTATCAGGAGAACTGAAACAAAATGTGAGAAGAGCTAAGTAACTCGATTAGCTTGCCATCGCTGCTTTTTCTTGTCTGGATTAATTTTCCAGCCATCTCCTGAAATTAACAATTAGCAACGATGTAACAACTATGGATATCTATGATGACATACAGATGGTAATAACCCATTGTGTGGGGCCAAGCAATTTAGTTATATCCCTTGACTAAACTTGATTTGGTCGCGATGCAATAAATCAAGAAAACATTGTGTCTCAAAGGCTAAGCATGACAATGTTTAAATTTTTTAAAGCTTCCACAAGGACAATGATTATTTCTAGCTACATACTTAGGACGCGCAACAGGAAGATGTAATCCATCAATATAAAACCATCGTCCTTGTTCTCGTATAAATTCACTTTTTTCATGCAAGGTCTTTAACCATTCTCCTTCAAGATAAGTTGCCATAAACTCAACAAATCCTCTAGAGGGTTCATGATGAACAACCTCGATAATTTGAAGTTTAATCCATGTTACGTGATCATCAACGTTTGGATTAAAATTTAACAAAGCTGGCCCGCTCATTGTATTTTGAATATATGACATATCTCCTCGATAATATGCCACAAATCGTGAGCGCATTAATGCTTCGGGTGTTTCTGGGATGGCTATTGCTTGATGATATCGCTCACAACAAGCAGCATATTTTTTTTCGGAACCACAAGGGCAATTGATCATGTTTACTCCACCACAGCATTAACACGTAATTTTTTTAATTTTCCATGACGTTTTTTAGTATCCAAACGTTTATTGACTGAAGCCCTGGATGGTTTGGTTTTTTTTCTTTTTTTACGCGTTCCACTTACACTAAGAATTAATTGTACTAAACGCTCTAATGCATCAGCCTTATTCTGTTCCTGGCTTCTAAATTGTTGAGCTTTGAGAATAATAATACCTTCTTTAGTGATCCGCTCATCAGTTAATTCTAACAATCTAATTTTATAAAGCGTGGGCAATGAGGATTTAATGATATCAAATCGAAGATGAATTGCTGTTGATACTTTATTCACATGCTGGCCACCCGAGCCTTGGGCACGGATGGGTATGAGTTCTATTTCATCATTCGAAATACATAACCGCTCATTAATGATTATCATCTATTTATTTAATCACACCACAAGCCCAACGCTCACCACCACCGCCTAAAGGAGGCGTATCACTATAATTATCACCACCTGCGTGTAGCATCACAGACAACCCTTTTATATCATTTGTTTTTAAACGAGGAGCAAGTAGTAGAGTATTGGCTTCGCCATTTGCATCAACATACAGCACCGGCAAATCACCCAAATGCCCTTCTCCATATGGACCTAAATGCGTATGGGTACTTTTGGGGTCAAAATGCTCACCCGCAGCCATGCCTTTATGGTTACAGTCTGCATGTTGATGTAAATGAAAACCATGTAGTCCTGCAGGTACACCGGTTAAATGAGGTGTTATTAATAAACCATAGGCTGTATCGTTAAATGATACAGTACCCAACGTTGTATGATTTTTATCTGTAGAATACAACGTTGTGGTTATTTCAGCAGCCTGGCTGGCTGATGTTGCAAGTATTCCAACCAATAAGAATCCAATGTAATGTCTCATGTTATGTCCTTATAAATAATAACGGTTTAATTTTAGTACAAATTTTGCTTGATGTATAAATTCAAGCCTGTATTTTGTAGCGGCAACATAGACAGGAAGAGACCAAATGTCCCAGTACCCCCATGAAACCCTTTAGCAGTCTAGGCTTCTGCCAATAAATCTATTTTTTTATTGCTCATCAACTTATCAGTAAAATCGTGTAAAACAAAGATTTTTTTTGCGATTATGAATTTCATATATTTGGATCCAAATATTTTATTAAAGTGCATTTAGGGATCTTCCACCTGTCCACTTCTCTTGAGTGTTCTCGACAAAAACAAGAAGCCTTGATCAGCTAACAGCGCCCTCAATAGAATGACATCTTTACGAGGGCCTCAAAGCCGTCGATCCGACTGAATTTTATGAAAGAAGACACTGCCCGGAGTTTCACAACAAACCCTAGAAGAATAGATGGGTTAAGTCAAAGAATCAGACCAAAGTCATTCTTTGGCTGCCTGTTGAAAACTTGCAATGAGTTGTGCCTCTTTTCTTTTTGAATCAAGCCCCGTTATGAATAATTCACTTTTTGAAGCATGATGACGGTTATTCATTAACATTTTGATATGGCTCATCCCATGATTGTTCAACCAATAAGGATAATCAAGTTGATAGGCGTGCGTTCTATGATATTGTAAAGCGGAGTTAATAGCTTGCAGACTCCGTTTGTTAAACTCCTGGTTTAGATATTGATTAGTGAGTTTAGATCGATCACCTTGTTTTTCATAATATGCCACCATGGTGTCAAAGAAACTATCTAGGTAATATAACTCGATAATATTAATGCCTTCATAAGCGGATTGATCTTTACATTTTATAGCATCAATCTTCATTCTTAATTGACTCAGTACTTTCCATTTAAACGCCTCATCCAGATCAGTTAATGAAACGAATTTAGCTAACAACATGACAAATGGGGCTGGAAGCCTATTGATTTTACGTTTAAGCCAAGCAATTTTTTCTTCTCTTGTTAACATGTCGGTTTGCTCAATCTGCCTAAAAATTTCCGCTTGTTTTGCAGTATTTTCCTTATCAGACAACATCTGTTCTAAAGTAGATAGCAATTCTTTTTTATTTTTAAATTCCATTTCGTAATGATGGCTAATTCCAGAGATAAAATCATCAGATGCTCTTACATTGATAACTCGCCCGGTCTTTTTTTTAATAATGTGGGGTTGATGTTCATATGCATGAATAGTTGCTACAGAATTTAACCTTGAGAAAGCGCGATGTTCAATACAATAGCCTGCTTGACTAAGACACAGTAATAGGAAAAATACACTCAAACATGGCATAAGCACACGGAATTTTTTCATGTAAAACAACCAGCATAGAAGTTAGGACTTACATTATACCATTAATTTGAGCACCATGACCGTTATTTGAATACAAATGTAGCGGAAAAATAGAGATACCCCCTTTTGTTCTCCGTGAGTCTAATCTTTTAAGGTGGCTTAAAGGATAGGAAATCAAAAATGTTAAAGGGACTATTAACCATGAACACAGAAGAAATAGAAGGATTAGCAGTGATCCTTAACATAGTTGATAAGCACATAACAAAAGTACTTACTCTGCAAAGCAACTTGGATTAACAGTCCGTCAAGTTTAAGCCTGTATTTGTTGTTTCGTAACTCACGCCACATGTTTCAATGTTTGTAAGGTTTCTAACACCTTTAACACATGCCCTTTCACACGTAACCCTCGCCACACATATTTAACGATACCTTGTGGATCAATAATAAAAGTACTGCGTTCAATACCTCGAACTTGTTTGCCATACATTGATTTTATTTTTATTACATCAAAATATTTGCACAGTTGCTCATCAACATCACTGATTAATTCAAACGCCAAATTGTGTTTGGTTTTAAATCGATCATGTGAGGTTAAATTATCTCTAGAAACACCCAACACTACAGCATTTTCTGCTTGAAAGGATAAATAGTGCGCACTAAAATCTTGCCCCTCCAACGTACAACCTGGCGTTGAATCTTTAGGATAGAAATAAAGAACAATCCATTGCCCTCGGAAAGCATCCAAAGATGTTTGCAGGCCATTTGTTCCATGGACGACAATCGATGGCGCATGTTCTGCAATATTCATATAAAAAATCTCTTAAGGGGTTACTATAAAAGGAGACGGGCTGCGTAATGAGGCAGTAGGCTGATTAACATGAAAAAAAGTATTGGTATTTTGTGATAGAGCGGGTAGTACCTCATCCAGTGCATAACCAAATTTTTCAGTAAAATAATCGGTAATATAACGCTCAAAACCTGCAACATCATTTAAACATTTATAACCATGAAAGACACGCAATGCTTCTGTCTCAAAAATATACAAACCAAAATCATCATAATGCGCTATTGCCAGGTCCACATATTTTTCTATAAATTTTATTAACGCTGAAGAACAATCCTGTTTAACGGCTTCAACGTCACTCATTGATAAGCCATCTAGATGCTGAATATTATAAGCATCTAAATAATAATATTTAATCTCACGCTTGTTGTATGCATTTATAGCTAATTCAATCAACTCATCAATGATTGCATCACATTCAATTTTACTCATGTTAACACCTATTATTATATAATCACTCTGACAAATCCTGATAAACGCATCTATGGGGCTGTTGACATATATGGACCCTAGATACTCACAAACTGATTAATTATTTTAACTGTTTCACTCTGCCCATCTTATTAATAACTAACCTCACCCTAGCGTTATGGCTTGTTATATTAAATGTACCATTTAAGACATTTTTTCGTGAATCAGCATAAAAAACCAAATAATCCCTGGATTGAAATCCATGCCAGTCAATAACTATATTGGCGAAGTTCCATGACCATTCATGAATGATTGGTGCGGTATTATGATATTTATGTGTCGCATTATCAATAAATAAAATCATACCATGAGACCAATCATCCATATATTTGGGCCTAAGTATCAAATTCTGACCTCTAATCCATGCTTGCGTTTTAGCATAAGAAATCGCTTGCTTCACATCATTTTCAATAACAAGGCATTGATTTTTTTGATGGATAGATGAGTTGAATGGAATAGCAAAAAACAATAATAGTGAGACTATTGCAAGACTTAATAATAACTCAATAAATGTATACGCTTTAAGTTTTAACACGCTTTTAAGAAAGAACGTGTTGTATAAATAACAAATCCTGATATGCCATTTTTTTATTCATGGGATTTTTTAATAAATCAAAAGGATGATAACTCACTATGGTCGATATATTATTCAACATAAGCAATTGTCCTCTGACTTTATTTAATGGCTGATGAAATAACAAATGCGCCGCACTCTCACCCAAAACAAGCAACAATGGTGCTGAGTTAGTTTTAATCTGTTGTAATAAATTATCTTCATGAACTGATTTGAAACATACATCATCGATAGATAACGCAATGCTAGCTAACATTTTCTTAAAAAAATTAAACAATTTATCATCAAGCACCTCTCCAATCACCATTAATTTAAAGGCAACAGAGTCGGTTGTTCGAGTGGTCCATGTATCAATTCCCATGTGATGTAAGTAATAAGGGTGTAATGATTTAGACATAAAATAATATCGCTATTGATGATTTAGTGACAAAAAATTTCTGGTTGTAAACAAAGCAAGCAATGCTTGCTCCTAACTAACTTGGCGTTGAAATTATCTTGAACTATTCGTCTTTGCGACCCGAAGGGGAAGCAATCCAGTGGTTCAGCGCAAGGAACCCTGGACTGCTTCGCTATGCTCGCAGAGACGTAAGTTAGTACGTTTTTCAACCCCTGTCTCCTGATGATCACAAAAAAGATCAAATAAGGCGTTGGAATGATCTTGAACTATTCGTCTTTGCGACCCGAAGGGGAAGCAATCCAGTAGTTCAGCGCACGAAACCCCGGACTGCTTCGCTATGCTCGCAAAGACGACAGTATAAAAAGCCCTTAGATTTATTTTTTCTTTTTAGGCATGTAAAGATCCGTAATAGATCCTTCAAATATCTCAGCTGCCTGGGCAATGGTTTCAGATAATGTTGGATGAGGATGAATCGTTAATGCTAAATCCTCAACATCACAACACATTTCAATAGCTAAAGCTGTTTCTGCTATTAACTCACCCGCATTCACACCCACAATACCTGCACCTAAAATACGTTTGGTATTAGAACAGAATAGCAATTTAGTCATGCCTTCTTCACGTCCCATACTCAGTGCACGTCCACTTGCAGCCCATGGGAATGTTGCTTTTTCGTAAGCAATGCCTTGTGCTTTGGCTTCTTTTTCGGTTAAACCAACCCATGCTAGTTCAGGATCAGTATATGCAACACTTGCTATGCATTTAGGATCAAAATAATGTTTCATACCACAAATAACTTCAGCGGCCACTTTACCTTCTGGAATAGCTTTATGTGCTAACATAGGTTGACCTACCACGTCCCCAATGGCAAAAATATGAGACACGTTTGTACGCATTTGATTATCAACAGGAATAAAACCACGCTCATCAACATGAACACCAGCTTTATCAGCGGCAACGTTATGACCATTAGGCTTTCTACCCACACAGACTAACACCTGTTGAAATGCCATCGGTGCTTGCGTTGCATGTGCGCCTTCCATTGATACATAAATTGCGTCCGTTTTGGCATCTACTCCTGTTACTTTAGTTTTTAACAAGAATTTCACACCTTTTTTCGCCATACGTTTTTGCAACGCATTGACTAATTCAACATCTGCGCCCGGAATCAATTGATCCATAAACTCAACAACAGTCACATCAACACCTAACGCTGAATAAACCGTTGCCATTTCTAAACCAATAATTCCACCACCCAAGACCAACAGGCTTCCTTTGATATCAGCTAATTGAAGCGCACCTGTTGAGCTAAAAATACGTTTATCTTCAGGAATAAACGGCAGGTTGATAGATTCACTCCCTACAGCAATAATTGCATGAGTAAAATCAACGGTTGTTTTATCATCATGGCCTTGAACAAGAATTTGATTAGGGCCTGTAAATTCAGCAACACCCGTGACCACTTCAACTTTACGTTGTTTTGCTAATGCATTCAAACCACCTGTTAATTTAGTCACAACAGCGTTTTTCCATGCAAGCATTTTAGCATTATCAAGTTCAGGTTTGGCAAAAGTTACCCCTTGAGATGCCATTTCATGTGTTTCATCAAGCACTTTAGCAATATGCAATAATGCTTTAGATGGAATACAGCCCACATTTAAACATACACCACCTAATGTTGGAAAACGTTCAATCAAAACGACGTTTTTTCCAAGATCAGCCGCACGAAACGCTGCTGTGTAACCACCAGGGCCGCTACCAATTACGACTACATCTGCTTTAATTTGTTTTGACATATTGGGTCCTAATTATAATAAAATTCGACGAATATCACTCAGTCCGTCACTGATAAAACGAGCAAATCTCGCAGCCTCAGCTCCATCGATAACACGGTGATCATACGATAATGACAAAGGCAACATGAGACGAGGAAGAAATTCACCATTCACATATACAGGCTTAATCGCTGAACGTGACAAACCTAAAATGGCAACTTCAGGGCTATTTACAATAGGGGTAAATGCTGTACCACCAATGCCACCTAAACTGGAAATAGTAAAACAACCTCCGCTCATGTCTGCGGGCATCAGTCCTTTTTCACGCGCTTTAGTGCTCAAACGCGCCATTTCTTTTGCTATATCACCCACTGATAATTGATCAACATTTTTAATCACAGGCACAACTAAGCCATTGGGTGTTTCCACCGCAATACCAATGTTACAATACTGTTTATAAATTAAGTTTTCACCGGTATTGTCTAAAGACGCATTAAATTGGGGAAATACGCTTAATGCTTTGCTAACGACCTTACAAACAAACGCTAAAATAGTTAATTTATATTCAGGGCTTGTTTCAGATTTTCTAAAATGCTCTAAATCAGTAATATCTGCTTCATCAAAATGTGTCACATGCGGAATAGTAACCCATGCACGATGAACATTAACACCCGTTAAACGTTTGATTTTACTTAACGGTTTAACATCAATTGAACCAAATTTACTAAAATCAACCGCAGGCATACTAGGAATGGAAAAGCCACCCTCTGACGCTGATGCAGCGCCTGTCATTTTATTTTTAACA
>CAZNVR010000041.1:0-12493 GCA_964576655.1 uncultured Legionella sp.
TATTAGCTGATTTGGAAAAAGAAACCGTTGATTTTGCTCCAAACTATGATGGCACAGAATTTGCTCCCATGGTGCTTCCTGCACGAATTCCCAACTTGTTAGTGAACGGTTCCTCAGGGATCGCTGTTGGTATGGCTACCAATATCCCCCCACATAATCTCACTGAAATTGTGAATGCTTGTTTGGCGTTAGTAGATAATCCTGATTTAACAATTGAAGATTTAATGGATATTGTACCAGGCCCTGATTTTCCAACAGCCGCGCTTATTAATGGTCGTGCCGGTATCATTCAAGCTTATCGTACAGGTCGGGGACGAATTTCCATTCGAGCTCGAACAGAGGTTGAAGTGGATGAAAACACAGGCCGACAAGCCATTATCATTCATGAACTGCCTTATCAAGTGAATAAAGCGCGTCTTGTTGAAAAAATAGCTGAATTAGTACGAGATAAAAAACTAGAAGGCATTTCTGGTTTACGTGACGAGTCTGATCGAGAAGGGATGCGCGTTGTTATTGAACTTAAGCGTGGTGAGATGGCTGATGTGATGCTAAATAATCTATATGCACACACGCAAATGCAAAACGTTTTTGGGATTAACATGGTGGCGCTAGTCGATGGCCAGCCGCGTACACTGAATTTAAAACAAGTTTTAGAGTATTTTATTAAACATCGTCGTGAAGTGGTTACACGTCGTTGTATTTTTGATTTGAAAAAAGCACGTAATCGAGCACACATACTAGAAGGGCTTGGTATTGCTCTGGCCAATATTGATGAGATGATTGCTTTAATCAAGCATTCAGCCACACCAAGTGATGCAAAAGAAAGCTTATTAGCCCGTTTGTGGCAGGCCGGATTAGTTAAGACCATGTTGGAAAAAACAGGTGGGGACGCATGCCGTCCCGATGATTTACCTGAAACGTTTGGCTTAAGCAATGAAGGCTATCGTTTATCGCCATTGCAAGCACAAGCTATTCTTGAACTGCGTCTGCATCGATTAACAGGTCTTGAACAAGATAAAATTCTCAACGAGTTTGAGCAGTTATTGGATTTAATTAAAGAATTGTTAGATATTCTTGCCTCCTCTGAGCGTTTAATGCAAGTGATTCGCGATGAACTGCTTGAGATCAAAACGCAATTCGGGGATGAACGCCGCACGGAAATCACAGCGTCTCAAGAAGATCTAACGATTGAAGATTTGATTACCGAGGAAGACGTTGTGGTGACATTGTCTCATCAGGGGTATGTGAAATATCAACCCATATCATCTTATCAAGCGCAACGGCGTGGAGGCAAAGGGAAGTCAGCAACGCATGTTAAAGATGAAGATTTCGTCGAACGCTTAGTGATTGCGAGTACCCATGATACGCTATTATGCTTTTCAAATAACGGTAAATTATATTGGCTTAAAGCATACCAATTGCCATTAGCCAGCCGTATTTCACGTGGTAAGCCAATTATTAATATTTTACCGTTGGCAGAAGGTGAAATGATTACAGCGATGTTGCCTGTGCGTGAATACCTGGATGATTCATTTGTATTTATGGCGACTCGTTTTGGTACGGTTAAAAAAGTCCCTTTAACTGCGTTTGCACGTCCACGTAGCAACGGTATCATTGCGATTGATTTAGATGAAAATGATCGATTGGTTGGTGTTGATATCACTGACGGCTCTAAAGATATTATGTTGTTTTCTGATGCAGGGAAAGTGATTCGCTTTGATGAGGGGCTGGTTCGTTCTACCGGTAGAACCGCTCGTGGTGTGCGAGGAATTCGTTTGGTTGAAGGCCAGTCTGTGATTTCTTTAGTTGTAGTAAGTCCAGGTGGCACAATCCTGACCGCAACCGAATTAGGCTATGGTAAACGTACTGAAATTGAAGAATATCGTATTACCGGTCGTGGTGGTCAAGGGGTTATTTCCATTCAGGTGAATGAACGTAACGGCAAAGTGGTGCGAGCAGTTCAAGTATCAGACCTTGATGAAGCGATGCTTATTACCGATCAAGGAACTTTAGTGCGATTTAAAGTATCTGAACTATCTATTATTGGTCGAAATACTCAAGGGGTGCGCCTGATTAATGTTGCTTCAGGAGAGCATGTAGTGGGAATGCAGCGTATTGAAGATATCCAAGATGCTGCGCAAATTGAGGGTATTCAGGATGAAGAACAACCAGGTGGAGATGAGGCCCTATAATTTTGGGGCAGGTCCTGCAACATTGCCTGAGTCTATTTTACAAGAGGCTCAGGCTGAGCTGTTAAGCTGGCAGGGGCAGGGATTGTCTATTTTAGAAATAGGCCACCGCACCTTTGAGTTTGAGCAGTTAATGCAACAAGCTGAAGCTGATTTGCGAGACTTGTTATCTATTCCTGATCATTACCATGTGTTATTTTTAGGCGGTGCTGCTCGAACGCAGTTCGCCATGATTCCTATGAACTTGTTATCTGCAGGTCAAAAAGCAGGTTATTTGGTGTCTGGGATTTGGTCTGAGCAAGCGTATGATGAATGTTTGAAACTTCGTTCTGCTTATTGTATTGCGAGCACTAAACACAATGGTTTTAGACAAAGCCCCGCTCCTGCATCGTGGGTTATTCAAGACAATACATCGTACATTTATTACACGCCTAATGAAACCATTAACGGTGTTCAGTTTGCTGATATTCCAGATGTTGGTGATATACCACTGATTGCAGATATGACCTCATGTCTTTTGAGTGAGCCCGTAGATATTTCTCGTTTTGGTTTGATTTTTGCAGGTGCTCAAAAAAACATTGCCCCTGCAGGTTTAACCGTTGTTATTGTCAAAGATGCGTTACTACAACAGATTAACGCAAGCAATCTTCCTACGATGCTTGATTATCGAACACACGTGAACAATAAATCATTGTTTGCAACGCCTCCTGTATTTAACTGTTACATGGCAGCTAAAATGTTTAAATGGGTCAGGGCTCATGGTGGTGTAAACGCATTTGGGGCGCTTAATCGTCAAAAGGCTGCTCGACTATATGACTTTATTGATTCCTCAACCGCGTTTCATTGCCCTGTTGAGATTCAATCCCGATCCATCATGAACGTATGTTTTTCATTGAACAAACCTGAATTGCAAGATGCATTTTTAATTGAAGCCAATCAACGTGGTTTATGTGCATTAAAAGGACATCGTTTGGTCGGTGGATTGCGGGCGAGTTTATACAATGCCATGCCAATGGATGGAGTGAATGCGCTCATTGAATTTATGCAAGATTTTACGTCGTGACCTTGTCGTTTATCAGCCATCCTGTTTATTCCTTGCAAGGAGAAATCACGCCCCCTGGGGATAAATCCATGTCGCATCGAGCCATTATATTAGGTGCCATTGCTACAGGAAAAACGCAAGTCCATGGCTTTCTTCATGGAGAGGATTGCATGGCAACCCTGCGAGCATTTGAATTAATGGGTGTGCGTATAGAAAAGGTTGATGCCGATAAATTAGTGATTCATGGTGTGGGTAAATACGGTTTGCAACCACCTAAAACAGCAATTGATTGTGGTAACTCAGGTACTAGCATGCGATTGCTTGCCGGTTTACTAGCCGCACAATCCTTTGATAGTGAATTGGTTGGCGATGAGAGTTTAAGTCTGCGGCCTATGGCGCGTATTCAACGCCCCTTAACACAAATGGGCGCTGTTGTTTCAACAACAAATAGTCGCCCCCCGTTACGCATCCAAGGTGATCAATCCTTACAAGGTATAACTTACATCATGCCTGAAGCCAGTGCTCAGGTTAAATCCTGTTTACTATTAGCAGGCATGTATGCCCAAGGCGAAACGCGAATTATTGAGCCTATTCCAACACGAGATCATACCGAACGTATGTTGATGAGTGTTGCATATCCTTGTCAACGATTGGGTAATGAACTGATCATCAATGGCCAGCATCAGTGCAAAGGTACGGATATTTTTATTCCAGGTGATATGTCCTCGGCAGCCTTTTTTATTGTTGCAGCAACGTTAATTCCTGATTCAGACATATGGATTAAAAACGTCAGTATTAATCCAACACGAACAGGTGTTTTAGAGATTTTAACGCGCATGGGGGCTAAGATAACGCTTGATAATATGCGTCAATACGCAGAAGAACCCGTTGCTGATTTGCATGTACGTTATGCTCCATTAAAAGGCGTGACGATTCCTGAATTCTTGGTTCCTGCAACGATTGATGAATTTCCAGCACTTTTTATTGCCGCAGCTTGCGCTAAAGGGGATACCTTATTAAAAAATGCAAAAGAATTGCGTAGCAAGGAAAGTGATCGTATTTGTGCGATGGCTGAAGGCTTGCAGCGATTAGGCATTCATGCTCAACCCCTTGATGATGGCATGTTGATTCGAGGTGGTAGCGTTAAAGGCGGAGAGGTTGACAGTTGGGGGGATCATCGTATTGCAATGGCATTTGCTATTGCAGGCGCTGTTGCTAAAGCACCTGTCACCGTTAGACGTTGTGATTCTGTTGCCACGTCATTTCCCAATTTTACCCAGCTTGCAAAGCAACTTAATCTGTTAATAAGAGTAGAAAACAATGAATAATCAAAAAAAAGTTCGTGTTATTACGTTAGATGGTCCTAGTGGCACGGGCAAAGGCACATTATGCCATATGTTGGCTGAGCATTTGGATTGGCATTTTTTAGATAGCGGCGCTATTTATCGTGTTTTGGCTTATGCAGCAAGAAAACATTCAATTGAATTGACCGATGTTTCTGAGCTGGTTCTTCTCGCGCAGCATTTAAATTTACGGTTTGTGCTGGGTGGCTTGGTTTTATTGGATGACAATGATATTAGTGATGCTATTCGTACAGAACGATGTGGGCAAGAAGCATCACAAATTGCAGCACTTCCTGAGGTTAGAGAGGCATTATTAGCGCGACAACGTGCGTTTGCAGTGGAGCCTGGCCTGGTTACTGATGGACGTGATATGGGAACGGTTGTTTTTCCTGATGCAGTCTTAAAAATTTATTTGTATGCGTCTGCCGAGGAACGTGCGCGTCGGCGTTATTTACAGTTGAAAGATAGTGGGAATGATGTTAGGCTCCCGCAGGTTGTTGAAGAATTGGCTAAACGAGATGCACGAGATACACAACGCACTCACGCGCCACTGAAGCCTGCACAAGATTCCGTGCAGATTGATACAACCGGTTTAACGATTGTACAAGTCTTTGAGAAGGTACTACAATTGGTTAGCGGTTTAGATGTATAGGGGGAAGAAAGGCGGAGCCTTTGCTTCCATTAATTTACTAAAGAGTTTAATAACATGTCTGAAAGTTTTAAAGAGCTATTTGAGCAAAGCATCATCGGTGCACAATTTTATCCTGGTGCCATTATTCCTGCCTTGGTTATCGGTATTGACGATGACTACGTGACCCTAAATGCTGGATTAAAATCTGAAGGGATTGTTCCTATCGAGGAATTTCACGATAAAAATGGCGAATTGGAAATCAACGTTGGTGACACAGTTGAAGTTGCGCTCGACTCAGTTGAAGACGGCCATGGTGAAACATTATTATCAAGAGAAAAAGCAAAACGTCAAGAATCATGGCGCAAACTGTCTAAATCGTATGAAAACAACGATACAGTGACAGGTCTTATTTCAGGCAAGGTTAAAGGCGGCTTTACCGTTGAAATTGGCACTATTCGTGCATTTCTTCCTGGTTCACTGGTTGATGTTCGACCTGTTCGTGACCCATCATACCTTGAAGGTAAAGAGCTTGAATTTAAAGTTATTAAAATGGACATCAAACGTAACAACATCGTTGTTTCACGTCGTGCTGTTGTTGAAGAAGAAAGTAGTGCGGACAGACAAGCATTGCTTGATTCATTGCATGATGGCCAGGTTCTCAATGGCGTTGTGAAAAACTTAACTGATTACGGTGCGTTTATTGATTTAGGCGGCATTGATGGTCTATTGCATATTACCGATATTTCTTGGAAACGTGTTAAACATCCAAGCGAATTATTAACTGTTGGCCAAGACGTTAACGTTAAAGTATTAAGCTTTGACAGCGAGCGTAATCGTGTGTCATTAGGCATGAAACAATTGGGCAATGATCCTTGGGTTGATTTAGTTGAACGTTATCCTGTAAACAAACGTCTATCCGGCAAAGTAACCAATATTACTGATTACGGTTGTTTTGTTGAAATTGAAGAGGGCGTTGAAGGGTTAGTGCACATGTCTGAAATGGACTGGACTAACAAAAACGTTCACCCAAGCAAAGTGGTTTCTCTTGGCGATGTAGTTGAAGTGATGGTGCTTGAGATTGATCAAGATCGTCGTCGTATCTCTCTAGGTATGAAACAATGCGTTGGAAATCCATGGCAGAATTTCTCACAACAACACAGCAAAGGTCAAAAAGTTAGCGGAAAGATTCGTTCTATCACTGATTTTGGTATCTTTATTGGCTTGGATGGTGAGATTGATGGTTTGGTTCATTTATCTGATATTTCATGGACTGTTGCTGGCGAAGAAGCCGTTAAACAATTCAAGAAAGGTCAAGAGCTTGAAGCTGTTATTCTAGCTATTGACGCAGAGCGTGAGCGTATTTCTTTAGGCTTAAAACAATTGGAAGGTGATAACTTTAGCGCGTTTGCTGAAGAGTTCACTAAAGGTGCTGTTGTAACAGGTAAAGTGACTGCTGTTGAAGCTAAATCTGTGACTGTTGAATTAGCTGACGATGTATTTGGTACAATTCGTGCTAGTGACTTGTCTGATGATAAAGTGGATGATGCATCAACTGTTGTTAACGTTGGCGAAGAAATTGAAGCAAAAATCATCAACGTAGACAGAAAAAACCGTTCAATAACGCTGTCTGTTAAAGCAAAAGACGCACAAGAACAAGCTGACGCGATTAAAAAATACTCGCGCGGTACTGAAGTACCAGCAAACACATTAGGCGCTATGACCTTAGGTGATTTGTTGAAAGAAAAAATGGCAAACAAAGATAGCGAATAATCTTTGTAAGTCTTAGCCCGCGTTAAGTGGGCTAATTAAGTTATCTAAAAAGCGTAGTTATCTACGCTTTTTTTTTAGTTTAGGAGATATTGAATGCGCATTGTCATGACCATGGTGTACTTGCTACTCATTTTAATAGGGGTGAGTTTTGCTGGATTAAATGCGTCATCGGTAGATGTAAATATGTATTTCACTACATTGCATATGCCAATTTCCATGTTAATTGTGCTAACGTTGGGTATGGGTGTATTCATTGGGTGTGTGTTATTTTTAGGTCGTTTATGGCGTCTTAAAGCAGAACTTCGAAAAATTAAAAATCAATTGAAATTAACTGAAAAAGAAATTAAAAATCTTCGGGCTATACCGCTACAGGATTAATATTTTATGATTGAATTATGGCCTTTTTTATTACCAATAGCCGCATACTCTGGTTGGTGGATTGGTACGCATAACTCATCTGTTAAAGAAAAAAACATAAGCAATCATTTATCACGTGAATATGTGGTTGGCTTGAATTATTTACTCAATGAACAACCTGATAAAGCGGTTGATATATTTATTAAGCTCTTGGATGTTGATAGTGAAACGGTTGAAACACATTTAGCTTTGGGGAGTTTATTTCGTCGTCGAGGAGAAGTGGACCGTGCCATCAGGATTCATCAAAATTTAATTGCACGTCCGCAATTAAGTGTCTTGCAACGCAAAGAAGCATTAATGGCATTAGGGCAAGATTATATGAGTGCGGGCGTGTTTGACCGTGCGGAACGTATTTTTTTAGAGGTTGTGGCGTTAGGAAACATTAAAGATACAAGTTGTTTATATGGATTATTAGCCATTTATCAACAAGAAAAAGCTTGGGAAAAAGCGCTAGATATTATTAAACGCCTTGAAGTGTCAACCGGTACCAGTATGCATACACAAGCGGCACATTATTATTGTGAAATTGCATCGCACGCGTTAAAAATGAATGCTTATGAAAAAGTCTCCCATGCAATTAAACAAGCATTGATTATAGATAAGCAGTCGGTACGTGCAAGCTTAATGCTTGCTCATTTTGAAATAAAGCATGGTAAATACAAACAGGCGATACGCGCATTAAAACATGTACCTGAACAAGATGCAGAGTTTTTAAATGAAATTATTGAGCCATTGGTGCATTGTTATAGTGAATTAGATGCAATGGATGAATGCATTGATTATTTAGAACAAACCTTGTCTGATCATCCTCGTGCGTCTGTTATTTTTGTGATTGCTGAGTATTTAAGTCGTGAAAAAAGTGTAGATTTTGCTATTGATTTTGTTTCAAGTCAGTTGAATAGGCATCCTTCGATACGCGGTTTAAATCGATTGATTTATTGGCATTTAGAGTCAGCACACGGAAAGGTGCGGGATCAATTGCAAATGTTATACGCAATTACAAGCAAGTTTTTAGAAAACAAACCTGTATATCGATGTGGTCATTGTGGATTTAGTGGGAAATTGTTGCATTGGCATTGCCCTAGTTGTAAACAATGGGGGCGAGTAAAACCGATTCATGGGTTAGAAGGAGATTAAATCATGCTTGCATCAAAACAATTAATTGTCGCACTTGATTTTGATAACGCTAGTTCCGCGTTAGCCTTGGTTGATCAACTCGACCCACGTTTATGTGCGGTTAAAGTTGGAAGTGAGTTATTTACTTTATTAGGTATTCCATTCATCAGACAATTAAACGCGCGTGGATTTAGCGTGTTTCTTGATTTGAAGTTTTATGATATTCCTCATACCATCGCAAGGGCTTGTAGTGTCGCTGCTGATGCTGGCGTATGGATGTTAACACTTCACGCCAGTGGTGGTGTAGCTATGATGCAGGCTGCTAGAGAGGCTGTTGCGTCTTATGGACGTACGCGCCCTTTATTGGTTGGTGTAACCGTATTAACCAGCATGCATCCGCATGATTTACCAACCATGGGTATCCATGCCTCATTGCAAGAGCACGTATGCAAGTTAGCTGTACTTGCTCAAGAAGGGGGATTGGATGGTGTGGTGAGCTCTGCATTAGAAACGCCTTTAATCAAATCGATATGTTCTGAGCCGTTTATAACCGTTAGTCCTGGTATAAGACGACTGAACGATGCACAAGATGATCAAGCTCGTATTGTAACGCCTGAAATGGCTTTAAGCGCAGGAAGTGATTATCTGGTCGTGGGTCGGCCTATCACTCGCGCGTTAAATCCAGCTCAAGCAACGCAAGCGTTTTTAATGGCTATCGACTCATTCCAAAGGAACAATGATCCACATAATTAAATAAACCAAGAGCGCAGACCCGCCTAAAACAAAAAAGAGAATAAAAATTAATCTTATCCAAGTTGGATCCATACCAAAATACTTTGCTAACCCCCCACATACTCCAGCAATCATGCGTTCAGTTCGGGAGCGATAAAGTTTTTTATGATAGGTCATGATGTATTCCTATAACGTTTGATGAGTCTACTGTAAAGAGTTTAAAACAATTATGCAATCTGTTAAGCAGGGAGCGTTTAGACAACAGGGCGAAATTATGTGTGCTTTAAAAATAAACCCCTTTCGTCTTTACGATTGTTTAGACCGGGGCTGAAAAACACTCCGAACTAACTTGCGTCTCTGCGAGCCAAAGGCGAGGCAGTCCAGGGTTTTGTGCGCTGAACGACTAGATTGCTACGCTATCGCTCGCCAAGACGGTGTCAGTTGTCGTTGCGAGGAGTTTTACGACGAAGCAACCTAGTGACTTTAAAGTTGCCTCCCCTCAGGTCGCAAAGACGAATAGTTCAAGATAATTCCAACGCCTTGTTTGATCTTTTTTGTGATCATAATGTAAAAGGAAGCAGGTCTTGACGTTAGTTAGGAGCCCTTCAAGACCCTGTTGATGCTCTATTTACTGAAATCACTCCTGTAATCAGGGGCATTTGTTTTTGGGTTAACTACCTCGGGCTCTGAGGCAAAAAATGTACCCGCGTAGGAGGGTTTTGTATGTAAGCCACGAATACACGTTGCCAATTTTAATAATGTAGCAACGTTTGGTTGGATCGTATTAATCTCAATTTTTTTACCCGAAAACCCACATAATCGATCAAAAACATCATCGATTAAATCTTGATTTCCACTATTGATCGCATGTAAAAATGCCTGTTCTAAAGGTTCTATATTATCCTGTTCAAGCTTACTTTGCCCAATGAATAACTCTACAAGTACTTCTTGAGCCTTGGCATAATACTTATTAGTATTAGAAATACCATTAAAAATATCATAAAGTTGCTGGCGTGTTACGATATAGGCAGAATCAACCAATCTAAACTCTTCGTAATATTTATTCGCTAATGTCCAAATATGCTCATTCTCATAGATGTTTTGCAGTTTAATGGCTTTATCTATTGAGGCTTGCACACCTAATTCAAGAAATTTTTCGCTTAAAATGTCATTTTTCTTAATTTCTAGTACGTCCCTAATTTCATTAATAATGTCTTCAGCACTTGGATCAAATTCTTCAAGTATCGTTAAAAATTGCGAAGTCAGTGCTGTGCCTTCTTGGGGAATATAAATTGTATATTTATTTTGATGGGCATCATTGATTGCAGTTGGAAGATGGCCATCTAAATGTTTTCTCATGTTTTCAATGATATCGTCGGTTAAGCTACTTAATCCCCAATAGCCTTTCTGAGGGTGGAAAAAACGAGATATATTCTTAACCTCCCACCATTTCAGGGTGGGTAATTGGATAATATTTTTTTGTGCATCCACATAAAAGAAAAGGTATTCATAATAGTTTGAGAACATTACTTGTCGTTGACGAAAATAGTATGAGTTCGCACTAACTTCATCGTTATTTCCATGTAAGTCAATAAGAGTTCTAGTAAGTAATGCGTTGTTTTCCTCAAGCATATAACCATGTAATTTGATAGGGGTCTCAGTAGGTAATGCGTTGTTTTGGGCAAGCATAGAAAAGTGCGGATATTCTTCAGTAGACGTTGTTATTTGTATAGCTGATTGGCCATCTTTATAAAAAGAGAGTTTTATTGTTCTTAATCCCTTGGGATCCAATTCAGATTTGGAATAAAATTGTTTGCTATCTAGAGAAGAATTAGAGTCGTTGTTGGTCTGTTTACTCCAGGTTTTGTTGACTGTTTTTTTTGTGCCAAGTTGTTTATATCGCCTAATGACTTCATTGTGATCTAATTCATTATAATCAACACCCGTTTTTCGTTTAATAATGCTGAAAATTTTTGATAGCTCATCATTGTCTATCGGAAGGCTCAACGCATGTTTATTATATAACAAGGCGTTGATGAGAGCTGAGCGATCATCGTCTATCAGGTCTACAATCCCTTTTTTAAAGTCCTGAGTTAGGTTTACAAATCCTTGTGCAATTTTCCCAGAAGGCAAACGAATGAAGTATGTTGGATGGATTGTCTCATAGCGTGAAACGATGTAAATTTCATCCATTTTTTGAGAAGGGAGTTCATGATAATGTTTCTTAGTGACGTGTATTTTATATGGATACGAGCCATACAGTTCAGATTTAATTTCTGCAATAATCTGTTCAACCGTGACGGATTTTTGAACTGTTGTGTTAGGAAACAATTTATTGAATGCTTTTTTTATTTCAGGTCCTCGCTCATAGCCTATAGGCCAAGAATAGGTTCCCAAAAGAGATAGGAAGCCTGTGGGTTCTTCTTCTAGATATTTTGCCAAGAGCGCTTTTATTTTAAGTGAATCATTCCTATCGCCTTCTTGTCTCCATAAATATTCCCAGTCTGTAAGCACCATAATAAAAGCCCTTTATTTAACCAAATTGATCCTATTGTATTTCATTTGGAGTGATTAAGATAGTCATATCGTGATTTACTGACACTGGATTAAAAAAAAACGAGGTATTTGATCATTTCATTTGGCATAAAAAATGCAGGGTTGGCACGCTGCGCTTTACCCAGTTCGTCTTTACGAGCGTTAGCGAAGTAATCCTGCGCGGTTTACAATTAAAAATCTGAACTGGCTTGCTTCGCTAACGTTTGCCAAGACGGATTTAGCCCTGTTGGCGGTTTGACTAATGACAGAAGGGTTGTTAATATCGCGTATATTTTTTACACTTCTATTTTATATTTTTTCAAGGACATTCCATGCAATTTATTGATCTAAAAACGCAATCGCAACGCATTGAAGATCGCTTGTTTGCTCGGTTTAAAGCGGTATTAGATCATGGTGCGTATATCATGGGACCTGAAGTTGTTGAATTAGAAACAGCCCTTGCGAATTTTGTTGGCGTAAATCATGCCTTGGCTGTTGCTAGTGGCACCGATGCTTTATTAATTGCATTGATGGCATTGGATATTGGTGCTGGTGATGAAGTAATTACGACACCTTTTAGCTTTTTTGCAACAGCAGAAGTGATCGCGTTATTGGGTGCAATACCTGTTTTTGTTGATATTGAACCAGATACGTATAATATCAATGCTGGATTGATTGAAGCGGCTATTACATCAAAAACATAAGCGATTATGCCTGT
>CAZNVR010000042.1:0-12450 GCA_964576655.1 uncultured Legionella sp.
CCCCTCACTACGAGACAAGCCACGAGATTCAGCCCAACGGCCATTGCCATCCATAATAATGGCAACATGTTCAGGTATTTTTTGATTCAACCTACTTCTTCCATTAACAAAAATGGCCTATAGTCTAACCTCTTTATTAAAAAAGATTAAGTGAAATTCATGTTGAAAAAAACACCACTGGTTTTAATGATTCTCGATGGATGGGGTTACCGAGAAGAAACTGAACATAATGCCATTGCAGCAGCTAACACGCCTCAATGGGATTTGTGGTGGAAAAATCACCCCCATTGCTTACTTGAAGCGTCCGGTTTGCCTGTTGGATTACCTCACGGACAAATGGGGAACTCTGAAGTCGGTCATATGCATATTGGGGCAGGCCGCGTGATTCCTCAAGATTTTACACGAATTGATCAGGCTATTCTTGATGGCAGTTTTTTTAAAAACCCGCTTCTACTTGAGGCAATTCATGATTTAAAACACCGTGGAAAAACACTACATGTCATGGGGTTACTCTCCGATGGCGGTGTGCATAGTCATGAAAATCATTTATTTGCTTTTTTGGCATTATGTGCGCAAGAAAACTTTTCAAATGTTTGTTTGCATGTATTTCTTGACGGGCGCGACACGCCACCACAAAGTGCACAAACAAGTCTCGCTCGATTAAACGAACAACTTCATCTTTATCCTGTTGCAACCATTGCTTCTATCACAGGACGCTATTATGCGATGGATAGAGATCATCGATGGCAACGTATGGAGCCTGTATATCAATTACTGACAGAAACAACTCCTTCATCGACCTATACCCATGCCGAAGAAGCCTTGGCGTTTTTTTATGAACAAAACATCTATGATGAATTCATACCACCAACACCGATTGGAGTCAGCCGTCCTATTCAAGATGGAGATAGTGTTTTCTTTTTTAATTTTCGTGCAGACCGTGCTCGTCAGCTCACACAAGCCTTAATCAATAAATCTTTTGATGGGTTTAATCGAACCAAAACACCTAAGATCGCCCAATTTTTAAGCATGACATCTTATTCAAACCATCTTGCAACACGTCCTGTTTTTCCTGGCATCATCTTACACAATACCCTTGGAGAGGTCATTGCCAAGCACCATTTAAGTCAACTACGTCTTGCTGAAACAGAAAAATACGCTCACGTTACTTTTTTTCTTAATGGAGGTTCAGAGCAAGTTTTTTCTAATGAAGCACGTGTTTTGATCAATTCCCCTCAAGTTGCCACCTATGATTTACAACCTGAAATGAGTGCAAATGAATTAACTCTACAGCTGATTCGTGCTATTCAGGAACAAGCATATGATGTCATTATCTGTAATTATGCAAATGCTGATATGGTCGGACATAGTGGCGATTTTAAAGCAACTGTCAAAGCCATTGAATGCTTGGATCATGCCATGGCAGCGATTGGACAAGCACTCAATAAGGTAGGTGGACACTTATTAATTACAGCAGATCATGGCAATGCAGAATTAATGTATGATAACACCATCAAACAAGCACATACCGCTCACACAAACCAACCAGTTCCTTTATTATACATTGGTGATAAAGCATGGCAGGCGTCTGCGTTAACAGGCAGTTTAATTGATATCGCACCGACCATGTTAGCATTACTAGGTATAAAAGCGCCTGCAGAAATGACCGGGCGTGCATTGTTGGAGCGCGTATGAATTTCACCATTAAACGCACTTTTCAACTCAACGCATTACTCTTTTTAAGTAGCTTATTTATTCATCATAATAGTTATGCAGATAATCAAGCATTGGTGCAAACCAAAAGTCAGCTTAAGCAAATAGAAAATAAAATGAGTGAGCTGAAATTAAAAATCAGTCAAACACACAATAAACAAAGTGTAATTAATAAAGAACTCTCTCATACTGAGGCACAAATATTGAGTGGCAAAGCTCAATTAAAAAAGATTAAACAAGAGATAGATAACAAACAACGACAAATTACTGCATTAGCACAACAAGTAAAAATATTAAACGATCAATTGCAAACGCAACAAGATCTTCTCATTAAACACGTTCGAGCGCGTTATCAAATGGGAAACTACCCACCTATTACAGGATTATTTAATCAGGACAAACTTGCCGCTGTTGATCGTCAATTAATTTTTAATCAATATCTGGTTCGTTCGCGTCAACATACCATGAATCGTGTTCGTAAACTCAAAAACGCCATTTTATTAAATCAAAATAAACTTCATCAAGAATTAGCAGCTCAAGATGTTTTGCAACAACAATTAAATAAACGCCAACATACCTATGATGTAGATAAACGTTATCGAACAGCTTTAATGGGCTCACTAACACGTGACATTCAAGATCATCAACAAAAATTAAAAATATATACGCACAATAAAGATAATTTAGCGCGTCTACTACGCACACTGTCACAAAAAAGCTTAATACAAACCAGGCATCCATTTACTCACATGAAACGTAAACTACAAAAGCCTGTGGTCACCAATCATGACGGCATTCAAACAATAAACCAGGGTGTGGTCTTTTTTGCAAATGAAGATACAGCGGTCATGTCTGTTTTTCCAGGAAAAGTTGTATTTTCAGATTGGTTAAATGGATATGGACTATTGCTAATTCTTGATCATGGACGAGGCTCTATGACCTTATATGCGAACAACAAATCATTAATCAAACACAAAGGTGATGTGGTCAATCAAGGTGAAAAAATTGCAACGGTAGGACATAGCGGCACACTTAAAAAAAACGGTCTATACTTTGAAATAAGGCAATATGGAAAAGCTGTAAACCCACTGGAATGGATGTCTTAAAGCTGGCTCTCAAGGAGAAAAGGAATGAACTACCGTAAGTTACGCTCAGGCACTGTAATCGCGTTATTCGTTGCAACATTACCCCTGTCAGGGTATGCATTACAAGAGTCTGATAATACAGAGGAAGGTGCACAAGGCGTGCCCATGGAGTCTGTACAGCGTTTTTCCAATGCATTGAGTTTAATTAAAAAATATTACGTTAAACCCGTTGATGACAAAGTATTATTTGATAATGCCATTCGGGGTATGTTAGTCGGCCTTGACCCACACTCCAGTTACTTAGATGAAAATGAATTTAAAGAATTAGAAACCGCGACCAATGGTGAATTTGGTGGATTAGGCATTGAGGTCACCCTGGAAGATGGCGTCATTAAAGTCATCACCCCTCTTGTTGACACACCTGCCTTTAAAGCCGGTTTAAAATCAGGCGATTACATCATAAAACTGGGTTCAAAATCCGTACAGGGTATGGAGCTTAAAGATGCTGTTAATTTAATGCGGGGTAAACCTGGTAGCTCCATTGAGTTAACCGTGGTACGTAAAGGGACCAATAAATTGCTGACCTTTAATTTACTGCGTGAAAAAATTGAGATTAAAAGTGTTAAAAGTAAATTATTAGATAATAAATATGGGTATGTTCGTCTTACACAATTTCAAGCCTTAACCGATAAAGACATGAAACAAGCCATTACAAAACTTAAAGCCGATGCTGGTGGTCAATTAAAAGGCCTGGTGCTTGACTTAAGAAATAACCCAGGTGGTTTATTAACCTCAGCCATTGAAGTATCGGATGAGTTTTTAGCACAAGGCAATAAAATGGGTAAAAAAGAAATGATCGTTTATACCCAAGGACGCCTTGAAGGCTCAAAATTTACAGCATTAAGCACCAATTCGACAGATATCATTGGCAAAGCACCGATGGTGGTATTAATCAATAATGGTTCAGCATCTGCATCAGAAATTGTTGCAGGAGCGTTAAAAGATAATAATCGAGCCATTATTTTAGGTACGAAAAGTTTTGGGAAAGGCTCTGTACAAACGGTATTGCCTCTAGATGATCAAAGAGGGATTAAATTAACAACCGCACTTTATTTTACACCCTCAGGCACATCGATTCAGGCAAAAGGTATTACGCCTGATGTGGTGGTGGAGGAAATTGCTGTACCTAAAAATACAGATAAAAACGGCATTAAAAACTTAGCCTTGAGTGAATCAGATTTAAGTGGACATTTAGCCAATGGCAACAACACAACTGCTGTAGCTAATCCAAATAAACCCACTATTGATGAAGACAATTTACTCCATGAAGACTATCAATTGTATGCCGCATTAACGATTTTAAAAGGACTAGCTGTAGCACAGCGTTAATCCTTCATAGGATTAGCTGCTCTTCTTTTGAAACATTTCGTACTCTATTCCAACTTGCCACGGTAAGTTGGAATAGAGTCTAGCTCTAAATTCTGTGAACAAGCAGCGTTACCAGTGATTAAATACGTCTGAAAAAGTGAAGGCCAAACTGCCAGCTTGTTGTACTGAGACCTCAACATCTTCTTCTAACACCTGTGTGATGGAAACAGGTGAGGGAATTGTTCGTAAGAACGGCCTTGAATTAAAGTTGCCGTGTGAAGAGCTATATTCACTAATGTTTTTTCTAATCTCTTTATCAAACTGCGTTTCGGATTTTTTTTTGAAAAAATTAAAAGGAGAAGGACTGTTGTTTGTTGTATCACCATCAACAGAATCTACATCTTTAAATATAGAGCATTCATCACTACATGTTGATGAATGCTCGTCATCCTCGGTATTCGAATTGTCGAGGTCTGTTGCATCATATAAAAACTCTTCCCAATCACTAACACCATCAAAAAGATCATTTTCTGTACTAGAGTTGTCGGATAGCCCGCCGCCGCCCAATGAAAGCGATTCTGAACAGCTTTTTTCTAATGTGATGTTCAAACTATGTTTTGTCATCAAAAGCACCTTTGTTTCGAATATTTTGCACATTATAACAGTAAAAAACATTTTTTGCGTTATTTTCGGTCATCAATTGTAATTTCTATTCTCTTAAGGCGGGTATTTATATTAGAAGCTGTTGAGCTTGTGGACTCATATGAACGATGGCAAGCATCCCAGGCCTACGTGCTACGTTTTATGCACGTAAAGCGGGGAATTTGAACCAATCATGCTCGATTAACTGCTTGATTGCATTTGATACTCCTTTGATAAAAATCGCCTAACTTAACAGCATCTACTCCTCACGCTGATAAACATCATATGATTCAACGGTCATCCTATGTCGATAATGAGACCACGCGTCATGAAACATCGTGTTTTTAGCATACTCTTTCGTAAAATCGATGGCACGATTAAACCGCAACTCCGTTGCTTTAGGTACATCTACAATAACAATATCAGGCTTATATTCATTTAAATCTCGACTAATCATATTTAAAAAAAAGGACTGATACTTTAGACGAATATCAACGGGTAACGACTCATACCATCCGCATAACATGAGATTACCTAAATAATGCGTACTTGAATAATATTCAAGTATCGATAACGTATGCGTTGCACTTAGAAATGAATACGTTGTATTTTGTAACAATAAACTAAATTGTTTAATTGCCGTCGTCGAGTGAAATTGCTGAAGGGGTTTTATCATACGCTCCACACTGTAATACAAAGGCATTAAAAAAATCATCAAACCAATCAATAAAGCTTTACGCCAAGAGATAGGCTGAATCTCCGCTACAATCACCAAACAGTATAAACACGCCAGAGAAAACGCTGGTAGAAGATGGTAATACCATGCCACTTTAGGAATCAAAAACGTGATTAAAAAACCCAACGTCGATAATATCAAGAGCATCTTTAAATGCACATGAGTCTTGCTGGAAAAAAACAACCAATGAACAATCACGGCAACACAAAACCATACAGGCATACATCGCAATAACATCGGCCAGGGCAATGCAATGGTTTGGTAAAACGGCGACCACAATGGCACGACTATCGTCCAGTATTCAGGATAAAATATCACCACAACAAGGCTATATATTAAAATAACCAGCAATGCAGATATAAATTCAATTCTTAACAGTTTTTTATGAACAATAAACAACAATTCAATCAAGATAAATGTTGTAAGAAAATACGGTTTAATTGCAAAACCAATGCCTGCCATACATCCTATTAAGCAGGCGACAAAAGAATGAATGGTTTTGTCTTCCAAACGGCACGTAGCTAAAAAAATATAAGGAAGGGTTAGTATTAAAAGAAAGTGTTCGCGCTGTCCAAATGCATCTGCGGGTAAAAAAAGTAAGATACATGCTAATCCATACATGATCCAATCAACGCATGCTTTGTCTTTTATACAGTGTCTCAACAAAAAACGCGAACAAGTCACCGAACAAACAATTAACATCAATACATAGACGCGTAATACATAAATGATTTTTAAGCCGGTTACTTTTGAAAAAACAATTGGCAAAAAATAAATGTATAACGCCAGGGGCAAATTGGGTTCAAAGATATCATGCCCATAGGTTTGACCTTGTAGCATTACCGTTGCAAGATGTGTAAGAACCGCAATATCTTTATGAATATAGATATTAAGTTGCAAACCCAACGACAACAGGGTCAATGTCAATAAAACAACCCACCACCTGATCTCTTGTTCTTTGCATCCATACAAAATCATTCTCCTTGAATTCATTTATCTGTATATATCACTTTGACAGTGTGTTCATTACGTCAAGCAAGTTGTAGACATCTTCTGCTTTTCGCGTTAACGTAGTACCATTGAATTAAATCAGGCCTATACGGAGTAAACCATGTCAACGGAACCCTATTTAGCCTCCTTAGTGAATAACTTTACTATATCAAAGGCATCAAGAATGCCACAGGGTTATTTTCGATCAAAATTATTTGTTTCCTCCTCAACAACAAATCCTTTGGTTGCCGCAGCAAGCCCTCTTTTGTCATTAATGGAGCGACTCAGTTTAAGTCCTACCTTACCAAAAATCGATGATATCCGTGACAATATAGAACATGAACTTCTTGCTTTTCATAGCCGGCTTGCTGGAAAACAATATGCCAGCGAATTCATTGTTATTGCTGATTATTTATTAAGTGCAACAGTGGATGAGTTATTAGGTAAAAATTACTTACGCTTGTATAACGAGCCGGCTGAATTTAAGTCATTCACCCCCGTATCACGTGATAGGGCAGAACCACAAAGCCGGTTTTTTGAAATAGTGCATTATGTTAAACAACGCATTCATCAATACCTTGATATCCTGGAATTAGCTTATTATTGTTTAATTACTGGATTTGAAGGAGAAGAACATTTTCGTGCTGATGGCCGACAAAAACTTGATAATCTTATCGAAGAGTTATACCAATTAATCCAACAACACCGTGTCAATAAGCCTTGTCGATTATTTAAAGAGCAAGCCAGGCCATCACGCGAACCGATCAATCATAAACCTTTATTTTTTGCAGGGGTTTTTGTATTAAGCGTACTGGCATTTAGTTATCTTGGTAGCCAAACCCTGCTTGAACATAAAGCAAAAACACTTTTACTCGGACATATTCCACAACTTGGATAATACATGGATTACTCGCTGCAAGCGCTTTGTGATGCGCTAAAAAAAGTTATTAATCAACTAAAACCTCAACACCATCCGATTTCATTCATCCTTCTTATCGGTAAAAATCAACAAGGAAAAACAACCTTATTACGTCAAAGCCATTATGAACACATGAACGTCAGTCTAGAGCGATGCGCGGATATTTATTACACTCAAGATAGCATTATTTTAGAGTTAAGCGAATCTTGGTTAACTCATGGAAAAAATAATATCTCCTATACTCTAAAGCACATTAATAAATGCCATTCGTTATTAAAAATTAACGGTGTTATTTTATGTGTTGATGTAAAAGAATTATTTATTGCTGAACCCTTAGAATTGATTGAATTAACTAAAAACCACACTCGTTTACTGGAGCAGTTTGGTGTGGGACTTGGGTATCGCATTGAAACCAGTATTATATTCACTAAATTGGATGTACTGGCCGGTTTTTGTGAGTTTTTTCAACAAGAACATGCATCTGAGTTATGCAAAGCATTTGGTTTTTCTCTCAATGAGACAAATCACTTGACTCAGCTAAATGATATTTACAACATTCAATTTGATCATTTTATAGAGGTATTAGGCCAACGCGTTATTCATAAAATACACCCTGCACGATCAAGCCTCAAACGCACCCTGATTCGAGAATTTCCACTGCAATTGGCCTGTTTACGCACCCCTATTCAAACATTAATACATACGATTTCACCTAAGTTATTTCATCTTACAGATATTTATTTCACCAGCGCTGAACAAGGTTGTGTAAGCTTAGATAGACTTAATAAAAAAATTCAACTCGAATACGGATTAACCGTCCAAGATCAATTTCCTCAATCAATCAATTACCAAGCCTATTACATTGAAGGGGCATTGCGAGCATTTCACAACAAAACCAAACGTATCGCGTTGCCTAAAACAAACAGAGCGCATAAATTAACGTTAACTGCTTTAGCTACTGTATTAGGTGTATCACTGACATGGATAGGTCAACAGCATCAACATACAGACCAAATCCTTGATGAAGTTAGCAAAGATTTATTAACATATGATGCATTAGCAGACAATAATAAAAAAAGAACATCAGCCCTTTTTCACTTAACACATGCATCGGAACAATTAGACAATATTCCATATACATATAACAGCTTGTCAAAAAACGCGATTCAAGAATTGAAAGAGAAACTGCAAGTCGATGCAAAGCAACATTTTAAAGGTCGTTTTTTACCCAATTTACTCACTGAAATTGAACATACGATCACAGATAATCAACACTCGCCTGTAACGCGTTACAATGCCTTAAAAATTTATTTAATGCTTGCAGAACCCAAACATTTATCTCAACCAGACATTGAAGCCTGGTTTCGCCAACACTGGTCAAAAAGTTCTCAAAGCAGCTTGCAAAAAAAACTAACGTTATTAAATGATGCTCTACGTCAGCCAATGCAACCGATGACCATCAACTCACGCATTGTAACGGATGCTCGTAATTACCTAAATGCGTTACCCGCAACCTATTTATATTATTCCCTAGCTAAACTGAGTTTTCCTCAAGAAAAACGCTTGCTGAATATAGACGGATTTATCTTAGCGAACAAAGAGCTACCCGTTTATTTAACAAAAGCAGGTTTTGATAACGTCATTAACAGCATTCCTGAGCTGACCTCACGATTAAAAGCAGATAATTGGGTGCTTGCTCGCCAAGACTTAAATGACCTGGAATCATTATTACAACAGGCTTATTGTTATGAGTATGTATCGTGGTGGCAAAATTTTATGCGCCACTCCAATCCAATACACACTAAAGATTATCAACAAGCCATGCAATTAGCACAAGTACTCACAAAATCAAATGCTATCACAACACTCGTGAAGCTGATTCAACAAGAAACAAGTCCTAAATCGGATATGAATGCTGCATTATTCAATCAATCCATCGCGAATAAATTTACAGAATTAAGCTTTATGAGCCATTCTGCTGTAGATAATTTAACCTTAACGTTGAGTGATTTAGAACGCTTTTTAGAAACATTATCGGTGGTCAACGATCAAGGACAAACTGCCTTTACCCTCACCAAAGCACGGTTCCAAGAAGACACGTTAAATAATCCTCTAACAACACTGTACAACTCTGCCCAACAGCTTCGCGAACCTGTGTCCGGATGGGCCAAGCAAATTGCTGATGATACTTGGTTTACGCTTATCAGAGATTGTAAACAATATATTAATCAACAGTGGCAAAACACTGTTTTATACGATTACAAACACACGATAGCGCAACGCTTTCCTTTTGATACATCCTCTAACACTGACATCAGTGTTGCAGATTTTGACCGTTTTTTTGCGACCCATGGTGTACTGAATGATTTTATTAATCAATATTTAAAACCATTCATTGATACATCCAAACCAGAATGGGCTCTTAAAGAATCAAATAATTACGTCCTACCTATTTCTGAAAATGTGATCAACGAACTCATACGTGCCAACATTGTCACCAACATGTTTTTTTCAAATCAAGACAAACAAAGCAAAATTGAATTTAGTCTACAAAAATTAAGCTTAGATCCCATTGTCGCCAGCTTACGTTTATCAATTGGTGAGAATACCGTCATGGACTCACAAAATACAAGTTCAATGAAGCACTTTAGCTGGCCTGAGCCTAATGCAAAATTGCTCTTAAAATCCATTGAAGGTAAACAGTATGAACTTGAAGAATCCGGTCCCTGGGCATTTTTCAAAATGTTACAAAAGGTCAATGTCATTGTGGATGACGAGGACCCATCAAGCTTACAGATTTTATTTGAAATTAACGGTAATTCAGGGCGGTATTTACTCAAAACTGAAAATGCAGTTAATCCGTTTATTCCGGGGATATTAAATGGGTTTAATTTGCCAGATGTCATTGTGTAATCAGTGGCCTAACCCTAGGCTACTTTGCGATGCTCACACACGCAAAGTAGTTCGGAGCATTTTTCAGCCCCTGTCTAAAAGCTCACAAAGACGGCAATGTTTTATTTAATAATCGCCATACTTTTACTATTTGGATCGCGTGCATAAGCATTTAAAATATCATTAATAAATTCATCAACAACGCTGAGCCTGGTTGTATCTTCAATCAAACCTACATCTTCTTTTAATCTGTTTAAGCGCTCATTAATCTCTTTCGTCACGGTACCATTTGGAAACAGTGCCGCTAAAAAGCGTCTAGCCTCCGAAGGTCCAATATGCCTATACAATTGATTTCTCACACTAGCATCCACAGGTGTTGTACTAAATGCCCATAGTTCAATAGGACCTAGAGTTAGTGTTAAAAGCTGCACGCTCCAGCCTGACTTAATAGCGTATTGTGCAAGAAACGTAGCTCCTCCTTCACGTGGACCATGTACTCTTGTTCTTAATGCATCTTTTGCAGTATCAGAAAGACCAAAAATTTTCGCTGTTTTTTCGATGGCTTGTGTAGGGCCGGCATCCATAATATAAATAGATGTAGCAAAATCAACCATAATTGAATCAAAATCATCTAACGATTGGGATAATAAAGAGATTTGTACATTCCATTTTCGCCCCTCACGCATATCAATAATAACCTGATCACGTACCGCTGCAGATTTGGATGTACGATGGAACTCATCATATACAATGCGTTTGGGATCATCTTTAATTTCACGCACACGTTCTGCATGATATAACCTGTATTGCTCAGGAACATTATTCATGCTCTGCTCTGTTAGATAATAATTTCGAGCCAATACATATCTTGCAAGCATGTACATCACAGCCGTTTGCCGATCAGCGGCATCTCCACCACTTTTGGCGACTTCATCTAAATCTAAAGACACTACTCGTGCCTCACCAATATCAAACGCTGTGACCCGTGAGAGAATGGGATATTCTCTCACCGCTCCAGAAATCATTCTGGAAAATGAATTAATCAATGATTCACCGGTGGGGGCTGTGACTTTTTCATATAAATCTTCAATAGACGCTGAACGACAAATAGAGGCAGCATCGGCCAACAAAGGCATTGCATAACGTTGAGCAAGCATCGCCTCATGTGTAAATCCTGCTGAATATAATGCGTCAGTCACCTCCCACCAGGTAGACTTAGAATCACCCATAAAACCAATTTCTTCTAAAATACTATCAATAAATTCTTCAACCCCTGGATCATAAGGGGTGGGCTTAAATTCATCGGCAAGATTTTTATATAGTTCATCAACCACCATACCTGCTAAGTCTGGCATGGCATCGTAAGGTTTTGCAGCACCAAGAGGTGTAGTCAATAAGGTCAAAAAATTCACTAAAAAAGAACGCTCGGCTGCGGTTGGATAACGACACCCCAATTGAGTATCAAACGGATTAATTGAATATTCTGGTGACATTCTCAATCGATGATACGCAACCAAATGGCGACTACCAATAGGAAGTGCTTCTTGTAATAATGAAATCAATCCACTACTTGATGGCCCAATATCAATGATTGCAATACGAGGCAGGCGTGATAAACCAGCTGATAAACAAAGCGCTAAATTTTGCGCACTCGACAAAACAGACTTACCCGAGCCAGGACGTGCATACACCAAATCAATCCAGGTTGTTTGCTGACTTGAACCAGGCTGAAAAGGCCATGGTTTGCCATCTGGAGAACGAAATAACAATGCGCCAGTCTCCCATGGTGATGCGGGGCGTGTAATGGGTAGCATGGTAATGACATCGGTTAACGGTGCGACAGAAGGTACTGCTGGGCTAGATTTGGTTGCCGCTAACATACCTGCCACGAAACCTGCAAAGGGATCACCACAAAGCTCAGAGACATCGGTAGTACCCCAGCCTTGAATGGCTTTAACTAATTCAGAACTGCGTCTTCTGAGTAAAGGAATGTTATCTTCTGGTGCCCATGTTGTAGCAACAACTCGCAGACGCACCACAGCTTCATCTGTATTCACGTTAATGTATTTTAGTAAGTTAACCGCATCGCTAATTAAACGATTATT
>CAZNVR010000043.1:0-8088 GCA_964576655.1 uncultured Legionella sp.
GCTAAAAAAAATAAGCTTTTACTTAAATATTTAGGTATTAACACGCATAAAGACGCAATTATTTATATGCGCAACGATTGCCTTATTTGTAAATCAGAGGGATTTAGCGCTCAAACCAGAGTCATGGTTGAGTTAAATAAACGCTCTATTATTGCCACACTCAATATAATTGAAACCGATTTGTTAAAACACAATGAAGCCAGCTTATCCAACTATGCCTGGAATTTACTTGCCGCTAAACAGGGGGATGAAATTACTATAACCCATCCTAAAACGCTTGAGTCGATCAGTTATATTCGTTCTAAAATTTATGGTAACGCATTAACTACCTCACAAACAGAACGGATTATCAAGGATATTGTGTCTGGTCAATTATCAGACATTAATATCGCTATGTATATTGCAGCAAGTGGCGGAGATAGGCTAACCCAACAGGAAATCCTTGATTTAACCCATGCAATGGTTAAAACAGGTCAACAATTACACTGGCCTGCACCACTGGTTGTTGACAAACATAGTGTGGGTGGATTATCCGGAAATAGAACAACACCGATTGTTGTCGCCATCGTTGCAGCATATGGACTGTTTATTCCTAAAACCTCATCAAGATCAATTACATCGCCAGCAGGCACTGCCGATACCATGGAGGTTTTTACCAATGTAACACTGGATATTCCAACCATGAAAAAAGTGGTTGAAAAGGAACATGGTTGTGTTGTTTGGGGCGGAGCGATAGGTATCAGCCCTGCCGATGATTTACTCATTCGCATCGAGCGAACGCTGAATCTTGACAGTGTAGGACCAATGGTTGCCTCTATTTTATCAAAAAAAATCGCCGCTGGCTCAACCCATGTTGTCATTGATGTTCCCATAGGAACCACTGCAAAAGTTAGAACATTAGCACAAGCAGAACAACTAAAAAAATTATTGTTTTTTGTAGCACATCAATTTGGCATAAAAATAAAAACCATTTTTACAGATGGTTCACAGCCAGTTGGACGAGGTATTGGGCCTGCACTAGAAGCATGTGATATATTGGCTGTTCTTAATAATGCAAAGGATGCTCCAGTCGATCTGCGCGAACATGCGCTCATTTTAGCAGGTCATCTCATTGATTTTTGTCCCAAAATAAAATCCAAAACAGGATTAGAGATTGCTCAATCCATTCTTGACAATGGGCAAGCCCTTAAAAAATTTGAAGCCATTTGCCATGCTCAAGGCGGCATGAGAGACATTCCTATAGCTAGTTTTACGCACACCATAGAAGCAACGTATTCAGGCTTAGTACGCAATATGGATAACCGACATATTGCAACGATTGCCAAATTAGCAGGGGCTCCTGATGCAAAATCAGCAGGCATTGAGCTGTTGGTGACATTAAATTCTATTGTGGAGAAGTCCCAGCCTCTGTTTAAAATACATGCCGAAACAAAAGGACAGCTTCATTATGCCTTGGATTTTTTTCATCAAGGGCACGATATTTTCCAAATTGAGAAAAATAGATAGCTTTAATCCTTGTCCATCCTGAAGGCCTAAACTGTTAAGCGTTATCGCCAAGACATTTAGGTTACATATTAATAATCATTTTTATCGCTTGTGTTTTGCTAGCCGCGGCAAACGTGTCATAGGCTTCCAGGATATGTTCAAAATTAAAATGATGGCTAATGAGCAATAGTGGATCAAGTGTCTTAGACGCAATCATTTTAAGAAGCGTAGGCGTTGTAATGGTATCAACCAGCCTGGTAGTAATCGTAATATTTTGTGACCATAGTCGTTCTAAATGAAGAGGCGCCTCTAAACCATGGACGCCAATATTAGCAATGATACCTCCTGGAGCAACGATATCCTCACACATGACAAATGTATCTGGTATACCCACCGCTTCAATAGCCGTATTAACACCACCTTTTGTAAGATCCATTATTTGATTAACAACGGTTTCATCGTTTGCATCTAAAACGTAGTTGGCACCCAGTTGGCGCGCAATATCCAAACGATGTTTGTCTTTATCAATCATAATAATTAAAGATGGAGAATACAGCTTGGCTGTAAGTAATACAGCCAAGCCAATAGGACCTGCACCAACAATAGCAACCATTGATCCAGGCTGGATCTTGCCATTTAACACACCGCACTCAAACCCTGTGGGTAAGATGTCACTTAACATAACAAACGCATCATCTGCAATAGTGGGAATTTTATATAAACTGGTATCTGCATAAGGGATACGTACGTATGTTGCCAAGCATCCAACCCCCATCATTGCAATGAGAATACATACCACAACGACAGTGTTCACATTTACCACATGCAGAGATACAAGAAATCAGTACGAGATCCCCTACAGAAAGACAACCAACATTTTCTCCAATTTGATCCACTATCCCAATACCTTCATGGCCAAGTATTCGTCCTGGCATACAAGTACTCACATCTCCTTTAAGGATATGGAGATCAGTACCACAAATCGTTGTTTTGTGTAGTTTGACAATGGCATCACTTTGATTTTTTATTCTTGGTTTGGGTCGATCTTCAATTGATTTTTTTCCTATGCCTTGATAAATAAGTGCTTTCATTATGTACTCCTTTAAACTTATTCATCATCTCAGTATAGCGTGCTGATCTAAAAATAAACAAAAAGATCGTTATTTAACTTTACCATATTGTGTTGTACAAAATAAAATCGTTGAGTATAATTGGATTATTAACTAACCACAAAGTGAACATGTAATGAAAATAGCCTTTTTTGTAAGCAGCAATGGCGACACTGACTTAGCTTTGAGCACAATTCAATCCATAAAACAGCTGATGAATAAAACCCCATACAACATGGTTCTTATTGCCTTAACGGATGCAGCCCAACAACGGATAGAAAGCACTTCCTCAACCCTGGGCGTTCAGAAGACAACCCTTTCAAACATACTCGCGCCTCATTCCACGCAGCCCTTAGATGGATGTCTTAATCCCGAACAACTCAACTGTATTGCTGAGTATATTCATTCTCAACAAATTGATAGTCTGTATTTTGGAGTCCCATCGGTAGACAATCAAATCCCTTTTCAGATCGCCGAAACGTTAAATGAACTCCCTGCGTTAATGGCTTATGAATTTATGTTTAAACCAGAATCACATTGCCTATGGGACCACTTACCCAAGTTAAAAAACAAACCCAACATTGCATGGGCATTGCCTCTGACTGCAGCCGCGGCTGATTTTGGCCCTGACCGAATACATATTATTGGACATCTAAGCATTGATAATGCATTTTCCGAAAAAAATCTCGAACAAAAAGCTCAAGAAGAGATTAGACGACGCCTGAACGTAACACTTGAGCAATCTCTTGCTTTTGTAAGTAGCACCACACAACCAACGGCTATTGATGAAGATTTCTTAAGTATTTTGCTTGCAGAGCTGCCTTATCATCCGAATCTACACCTTCGTTTAGGTCTTCATCCAGGCAGACAAGATTTGGATATCTATCTATCAAAAATATTATCTGTTTACAAAAAACACCCTGATAACCATTCTCAATTTAAAATTATTTTAACAGACCAATTATTAGCCAAACTTAAACATCCAGAGCAATCTGTTGAGAACCCTGAATTTCAACACCTATTTTTAAAAACCAATATTACAGGACCAGACGCCGCATCAGCTGCGGATAAAGTTGCTCAAGCCGTACCTGGGGCATTATTAAACCAAGCCGTCTTAGAAGGTAAGCCTGCGTTTGCATCATCAGGAACGCCTTATTTACCCATCGATTATTTTTCAAAAGATGTCACCACGTTTTTTTCAAGTTCACGTCAACCTCCCCGACTAAAAACAGCATTAGGATTAGATGAAAAAACAGCGGGTGAGCGATGCGCAAACATTATGATTGGATGGGGTGAGAAAAAAAGCTAATGCCGCGCTGTTGTGCTCAACGCACAACAGCCGTCATACAATACATCGGCCACCATCTACACATAACGTCTGTCCGGTTATAAATGCATTGTTTACAAATGATTCTATTGCTTGCGCGATAAATAGCGGCTGACCATGTTGTTTTAAGGGTGTTTTTTCAATAATACGCGCTTGTTCTTGTAAATTGAGTTGATTGGCATGCTCAGGCCACATAATTGCCCCGGGCGCTACAGCATTCACACGCACATGTGGTGCAAATTCTCGTGCAAGTGCTTTGGTTTGCATACCTAGAGCCGCTTTGGTTTGGCAATAAACAGCATAACCTTTAAGGGGTTTATCCGCATGAATATCCGTGATATTTACAATTAAACCCTGATGTTTCATTAAATGAGGATATGCTGCATGACTCAACACATAAGGGGCTTTTGTATTTAAAGCAAACATCACATCCCAATCTGCATCTTGCGCTGAAAAAACAGAAGCATTATTAACCAACACATCCAATCGGCCTGCCCAAGCGATGGTTTTTTCAATTAATTGCCCGGCTGATTCGGTACAACATAAATCAGCTATCACCACCATCGCACTGTGGGCTCGCTGTTGGTTTAATGTGGTCATCAAATGATTCGCCTCTTGTTGAGAGTGATGACCGTGTATAACAACTCGAAAACCAAGTTGATGAAAGTAGTTAATAATACCTGCACCGATGCGTCGAGCACTTCCTGTGACCAAAATGACAGGAGTATCTTGTTTGTTGACTGGATTCAAGGTATGTTCCTCTTTTTTACAATATTGATTGATGATGAACTTATTCGAACGCATATGCAAACGGGTACAAGACGAACCAATCCCTTTTTCTGAATTCATGCAAGAGGCACTATACGCACCGAACCTGGGTTATTATACGGCAGGATTAGAAAAATTTGGCGCTCATGGCGATTTTATCACAGCACCCGAGCTAACTCCTCTTTTTGCACAGAGCTTGGCAAATCAGTGTCAACAAGTCATGAGTCATTTAACCTCACCGATTCTTTTTGAGTTTGGAGCAGGGTCAGGACGCTTGTGTGTAGATATACTCACCCATCTTGAACATTTAAATGCTCTTCCCCATGAGTATCATATTCTTGAGGTCAGCAGTCAATTAAAACATCGTCAGCAAGCATTCATTCAACAACATATTCCTCATTTGGCTGATAAAGTTCAGTGGATTTCTGCATGGCCTACATCAGCCTTTGATGGTGTTGTCATTGCAAATGAGGTCTTGGATGCCATGCCTGTTACTCGTTTTTTACAAACAAACCAAGGGTTATTAGAAAGTTATATTTGTTTAAATGAACAAGGCATGCTTGAAGAAATATTCAAACCATCAACAAACCTACGCTTAAAAGCCCATGTTCAAACCGTTTTATCACCTCAACTCATGCCCTATCAATCGGAAGTCAATCTATTTATTGATGATTGGATAAAAGAATGTTCTAACATGTTAAACCGTGGTGCTATCTTTTTAATTGATTACGGTTTTCCACGACACGAATATTATCATCCCGATCGTCATCAAGGCACGTTAATGTGTCATTATCGCCACCACGCTCACCCCAATCCGCTAATACATATTGGTGAGCAAGACATTACCGCTCATGTTGATTTTACGCATGTAGCTGATGCGGCTGTGAATGCAGGCTTGCATGTTGCAGGTTTTACAAATCAAGCCTCTTTTTTGCTGGCGAATGGTTTGTTAAGCTTATTGTCTGCGATCACAGATGAGCATTCACGCATTAAACATCAACAAGCCGTGAAGCAATTAATTCAACCCGATGAAATGGGTGAGTTATTCAAAGTAATAGGGTTAACAAAACAGCTAGATATAGCACTCAATGGTTTTCAATTACACGATAAACGTGTGAGCTTATAAGGCATAAACATGACTCGATATTTAACAACGGTAGAGCTGCAAAAAGAATCCATGAAATTTTCTGCAGGTCACACGACTATTTTTTCAGCAACAGATAGAGAACCTTTGCATGGTCACATGTATGGCGTGTATTTAGCGTTAAGCACGTGGGTTGAAGACAATGGCATGACCTTTGATTATCGGTATTATAAAAAACGCATTCACGGATTATGTCAGCATTTAAATCAAACCTTTTTAATGCCGCAGTTCTCACCTTTTCTCGACTATGCCGAAGATGAAGAGTACTATTATTTTACATTTAATCATAAAAAAATTCCTTTTTTAAAAGAGGACGTGACCTTAATGCCATTAACGAACATCACCGTTGAAGAGCTATCACGCTGGTTTGTCACCGAACTAATTAAAGACACAGAAGAACTGGATCGCCATCGAATTGAACATATTGTCGTTAAAGTATTTTCTGCACCCGGTCAATCAGCAAGCCACTCCTGGCAACGCTCTTAAATGACAAGTCATGCCGAGATTCAACCTTACCCGCAACCCATTGTGCGTGAGGTGAATATCTGCATTCCTCATACCCATCGTGATTATTTTAATTATGATGCCTCACACCTGCCGCAACTGTCTTTGGGTGCTCGTGTTTGGGTACCTTTTCGTAATAAAACACGTTTAGGTATGGTTGTAGGGTTTCGTGCATCAAAACAGGCAACCATTCAGCTTAAATCGATTCTTTCTGTTATTGATACAATACCTTTACTACCTGTTGAGTTACTCGCATTGTGCGAATGGATCAGTACATACTATCAATCCCCCTTATCTGAAGTGATTCCTCTTGTTTTGCCTAAAAAGTATCGACGCGGTGATCTGTGTCAACTACCAATGAGTGAGTATTATCAATTGGCATTATCACCCACAAGCGCACATCAGCAACTGAGTGCCCAGGCCCGTAAACAACATGCATTGATTGATTTTCTAGCCACGCATTCAGAGTTAGTTCCCAAAAAAAAACTAATTCAGGCAGGTTTTAGCTCAACGCAAATCAACGCTCTTATGACTAGTCATATCATTCATGTGCATAAACAAATTGATTTGCCTTTATCAGAAAATAAGCCAGACAAACCGTTGCCGTTAAATGCAGAACAAGCCATTGCGGTACAAACGATAAATGAACATTTGCACGCTTATCGATGTTTTCTTTTACAAGGCGTCACAGGCAGTGGTAAAACAGAAGTCTATTTACAGATCATTGCAAATGTTCTCGCTCAACATCGACAGGTATTGATTCTTGTACCAGAAATCGGCTTAACCCCGCAGCTTTTATCACGCTTTACAGCACGCTTTCAAATACCAATGGTCGTCATTCATTCTCATCTAAATGACACAGAACGCCAACATGCATGGCAAATGGCCGCTGACAATATTGTTCAATTGGTTATTGGTACACGTTCAGCCATTTTTACACCAATGCCTGCACTTGGGTTAATTATTATTGACGAAGAGCATGATATTTCGTTAAAACAAATGGAGGGGGTGCGTTATTCCGCACGAGATACTGCATTAATGCGTGCTCACATGGCTAATATCCCTATTTTATTAGGTACAGCAACCCCAAGCCTTGAAAGCATGCATAATTGCGCGATGAATAAATACACACGATTAACGCTCACTCAAAAAGCGCTAACCAATACTCCTATTCATTATCAATTGTTAGACATTCGTAACCAGGTTTTAAAAGAAGGATTGGCCCCGGCAACGTTGGCAACCATTAAAGAGCATCTGCAGCAACATAATCAAGTTTTGGTTTTTATTAATCGTCGTGGTTTTGCACCTGTTTTGTTATGCCATCAATGCGGCTGGATGGCTGATTGTCGAGCGTGTGATAGCCATCTCACCCTTCATCGCAGTACCCATCGATTGATTTGTCATCATTGTGGATTAATACAACCAATCCCCAGTCACTGTAAAACCTGCCATGGACGAGAACTACTGCCTATAGGCGTAGGTACACAGCGCATTTATGATTATCTAGCCACACAATTCCCCGAGCACGCGATGATCCGGATTGATCGTGATGAAGTCGGTAAAAAACATGCGCTTGATGCCAGTTTAAACCGCATTAGTACAGGGGAGGTTCAACTCATCATTGGTACACAAATGCTTGCCAAAGGGCATCATTTTCCACGATTAACTCTGGTGGTGGTGCTCGATGCGGATAATGGTTTTTATAATCAAGATTTTCGGGCAATAGAACGTTTAGGCCAATTATTAACACA
>CAZNVR010000043.1:8098-11855 GCA_964576655.1 uncultured Legionella sp.
ACACAAGTTGCAGGGCGTGCGGGACGAGCTGAACTCCCAGGTCAGGTGATTATTCAAACTCATGATCCTCAACACCCCTTGTTGAATTTACTGATTCAAAAGGGGTATGAACCCTTTGCTAAATCACTTTTACACCTACGTGAAAAAGCTTGTTTGCCACCTTATCACTATTTAGCTGTTATGCGTGCACAGCACAACAATCAAGCCGCTTTATTAGAATGCTTGCATGCCGTAAAAAAACACCTGAATACAGCTGATATTGAAGTCATGGGGCCTGCGCCTGCGCCTTTGGCTAAAAAAGCCAATCAACACCGCATGCAACTGTTGATTAAATCGTCTTCTCGAAAAAAACTCCATGCGATACTCACTGAGTTGCGACAGTTTCTAGCTAAACACAAACCAAGCCTGCGTGTACGCTGGAATATTGATGTTGACCCTATGGATTTATCTTAATTTGCCCCTGTACTTCCCGTTTTAGCACCTAACCAAACCGCAAGCAGGCATAACAACACACTCAGTACCACATTTAACCCTGCTCGCAGAAATGATCCACTTTCTAAAAGCTGTAATGTTTCAATAGAAAAAGAGGAGAATGTAGTATAACCTCCAAGCAACCCTATCAATAAAAACGCACGTAATTCAGGGGCTAGTTCATGAAAACGAATTGAAAGCAGCATAAATAACCACCCCATTAAAAAACAACCACTGACATTAACAACTAACGTACCGTAAGGAAATTGGCGTCCAAATAAATAATAAATAACATTAGCGGCGCCATAACGAAAAACGCCACCTAAGCCTGCCCCTAGAAAAATGAATAATAGATCTGCCATTCCGTGCCTTATATCACAATTGTCCAAATTAATTCATCCACAAAAAAATGATCTTGCCCGAGAAAATAGGACGCGTTGCTAAGCCACTTTTTTGATTTCAAATGATGCAGGTGATTTATAACCCAGCATCAAATGACATCGTTTTTGATTGTAATCAATTTCAGTATATTCGAACACCTGTTTTTTAATACAATCACGTGTTGCAAATTGCTCTCCATGGCAGCGTAATCATAATCATCACTGAACTCATGATTTAAGCGTTTAGTAACCCGGAGGAGCGCCAGAGCGTGTCGATAGCCACATAAACAGAGGTTTTACAAAAGAGTTATAGCGTAATTTGCGATAAATTATGCGCTAATCGATTTATTAATTGACATAAAGATGAGGCCAATGATACTCTTTTTCTCTAAATGGCCATAAAAACCAAATGCCGCTCATAAATAAGAGAACTGCGCTATGAATATGCAAATACTGTCTGAGATGCTAGCTGCGAAAGATAGTGATGCAATGCAAAAAAAAATTATTAACGACATCTTTTCACAGGGATTATCTACAGAAGCGACTCACTTTATTTTATCTCATGATAAAAACACGACATCCTGTCAGATCCTATCAGCATTTGCATATATTTATTTGAATAAATACCAACAAGCCATTCAATTATTAGACGAACTTGTGTTAGTAAACAATACCAATGCCATGATTGTACGCGCTGGAATGTATATGCACGGCTACGGCACGGCAAATCATCAACCCGATTACCCACAGGCGATTTTACTGCTGGATAAAGCAATCGAGCACGGTGATACCCTAGCCTTAGTTGTACGCGCTGCAATTTACAGAAACGGCCGGGGCACGGCAAATCATCAACCCGATTACGCACAGGCGATTTTACTGCTAGATAGAGCCATCGAACGCGGTAATACTCAAGCCTTAGTTGCACGCGCTGAAATGTACAGAGACGGCCAAGGCACGGCAAATCATCAACCCAATTACGCACAGGCAATTTTACTGCTGGATAAAGCCATCGAGCATGGTGATACTCGAGCCTTAGTTGTACGCGCTTACATGTACAGAAGCGGTCACGGCACGGCAAATCATCAAGCCGATTGCGCACAGGCGATTTTACTGCTGGATAGAGCCATCGAGCACGGCAATACCAATGCCATGACTGTACGCGCTGCAATGTACAGAGACAGCCAAGGCACGGTAAATCATCAACCCGATTACCCACAGGCGATTTTACTGCTGGATAGAGCAATCGAGCACGGTGATACCCTAGCCTTAGTTGTACGCGCTGAATTGTACAGAGACGGCCGGGGCACGGCAAATCATCAACCCGATTACGCACAGGCAATTTTACTGCTGGATAAAGCCATCGAACGCTGTGATACCCTAGCCTTAGTTGTACGCGCTGCAATTTACAGAAACGGCCGGGGCACGGCAAATCATCAACCCAATTACGCACAGGCAATTTTACTGCTGGATAGAGCCATCGAGCACGGCAATAACAATGCCATGACTATACGCGCTGGAATGTACAGAGACGGCCAAGGCACGGCAAATCATCAACCCGATTACGCACAGGCAATTTTACTGCTGGATAGAGCCATCGAGCACGGCAATACCAATACCAATACCAATACCGATACCAATATCAATGCCATGATTATACGCGCTGACATGTACATAAAAGGGCATGGCACGGTGTGTGATAAGTTCGCGTATTCCCGCACTATGGAGTTAATTACTAAAGCACTCAGCATAGATCGATCCTCATATACTAAAACCTCCACTAAACACCTGTTAACCGCTTTAGTTGAAAACAATCACTTAGATGCAGAATATTTTTTATTTATTAACTTATACAAACAGAATGGTTATTTTCAACACGATAAAGCGGCTGCGTTGAAGTTATTTCAAAAGCACCCTCTTGAACATTTTGCGACCTTTTGCCAAGCGTGTATTGAAGACATAAAAAAACGAACACTCACTGAAGAGGCACATCAAGTTCAAGTAGAACACATCAATGAGCTGCTGTCTCTTATACCAAAAAATAAAGAAACGCCCGTGGTTCAAGCCGCTATTAATCGATTTATGGCGTATGCTGCATTGTTGATTGCAGAAAATGTTACCGTTTCATATGAATATTTTCGTGCTGTTCCAGAAGACTATTTATCAGCAGATGATTATTTTGAAATAAGTCATCAGGTATTCCTAAATGAAACAAACAGCAACCACCAAGATAGAAACACAAATATGGCTCTTGACCTCGCGCAATATGCTCAAGAAAAATCACCGAACGACGAGAAAATAATTGGATTAAATACAATGCTATCTAAATTGTATTTGAAGAAAAATATATTTACTCAAAACGAAAAAATATCACCATACGAAAATCTACAATTGCATGCAAGAACGCCAACACTAAATAAGAAAATAATAACACAACGTAGTTTATTAAAAGAGTACCAGAGCTATTTGTTACTGAAGAACAAATTCGAGCCACAACGCCGCTCCGTTGGTCTCTTAAACCTTTGGACTCCTGTTGATAACTCTAAGCATATTCAAGATACTGTGAGCATGCTCATTCATCAGCTGGACCATGGAAATACGCTTGAGAGTCTACTGAATACGTCTGATATCAAACATGCCCGCGATATAGACGCTAGTTTCAACGGGGTAATTAATAAATTAATGGAATTGTCTTTTCTTCCTGAGCAAGATTTTAAAGAAGGGGCTTCTTATTGCGGTATTTAAACAGTTTACAATAAGCCATTTTTGCTGTTCTTACCGGCCAATAGATAATGAATAAAACCTTCTGATATTATTTTTTTTGATTATAAAACTGCGATAAAGCCTGTCGATAAGTTTCAGCGCGAGCCGGTAGGCCTTGTTGTGTATACCGGGCGACCTGTTGGCGA
>CAZNVR010000043.1:11865-12437 GCA_964576655.1 uncultured Legionella sp.
CATATCAATCTGTTCCCCATTTAAATTATCAATACTAAATTGAAATTTAAATCCTGCAGCATTTGATAATATCCATTCAATGGCTTGAGGTTTCACTTCAACCTGTTGAAATAAGGCTTGTTGTTCAGCATTACGTCCATCAGGCTCATACCAATAACCATAATCCACTAACAACCTTCGGGCGTCTCCTGCAATAAACCAATGCGCGCACTCATGCAATGCACTACTAAAAAAACCATTGGCAAAAACAATAGAATGATAAAGATTGGTATCATTTGCAGGAAGGTAAATCGGCTCATCATCACCAGACACAAGTTGTGTCTGGTATGTGGACTCAAAACAGGCATTAAATAATGTAATTAAATCTTGATAATGATGCATATCAAATCGCAATCGGGGCCTTAATTGCGGGATGAGATTGGTAATTAATAAATTCAAAATCATCAAATTGATAATCAAACAAGGAATCTGGTTTACGTTTAATCACCAATTGCGGCAATTCGAATGGCTCACGTTCTAATTGCGTTTTAGCCTGTTCCAGGTGATTAAGGTATAAATGACAGTCACCGCCT
>CAZNVR010000044.1:0-12424 GCA_964576655.1 uncultured Legionella sp.
TCAGATATTACCATTCAAACTGGCTCACCAATTTATATTGAAGTCTATGGTCGGCTCATGCGCATTACGAATCGGTCTTTATCCAATACAGAATTAGGTGATTTGCTCAATAGTATTTATGGCCCCAACGGCACGGCACAGCTTTTATCAGGTAAAGATATTGATACCCATTATGAGTTCAGACCCAACCGAGGCGTGAGATTTCGGTATAGAATCAATGCAACAGCCTGTTTGGTTGAAGGCCATGATGGAATACAAATCACCTTAAGAACGATTCCAGCGACCCCACCCACACTCGATAGCATGGGATTACCCGATGTTATTCTTAAAGCCATTGCCCCACAAGAAGGTGTTGTTTTTATTACAGGCTCCACGGGTTCTGGTAAATCCACATTACTCGCATCGATTATTCGTGATTTAATTGAAAAAGAAGACTCGAATCGAAAAGTCCTCACTTATGAATCACCCATTGAATTTGTCTATGACGAAATTGCAACAACCTCATCGGTAGTAAGTCAATCAGAAATTCCGCGTCACCTACCGACCTTTGCAGATGGTGTCCGTAACGCTCTGCGGCGCAAACCTCGCTTAATTATGGTGGGGGAGTGTCGTGATCCTGAAACCATTAGTGCAACGCTTGAAGCGGCTTTAACAGGCCATCCGGTGTATACGACCTTACATACATCAGGCGTTGCGGAAACCATTCGTCGTTTAGTCACATCGTTTTCAGGCGAGGAACGTCTAGGCCGTACCATTGATATATTAGAAACCATTCGCTTATGTATTTGGCAAAAACTAGTACCCACTGTTGATGGAAAACGGGTTGCTCTACGTGAGTATTTGGTATTTGATGAAGCAGTTCGAGATATTTTATTAGAAGCAGATCCCAATGATGTGACCAATGCCACTCGAAAACTGGTGCGTCAAAACGGGCAACTCATGACACTCGATGCGAAAATAAAATTTGAAGAAGGGATCATTAGCGAGCGGGTATACAAATTAATTATTGCAGGAACCAAAGCATACCAACAATAAAAGACCATTTAAATCTGTTAAGAAACATCAATCACATAATCCCGCGCATGAAACCGCGGGATTACGAGCAGAAAAACACTTACATCGCACCAGGAGGTATGGGCGGGAGACCACCTGCAGCACCACCACCGCCCGCACCACCACCGCCTGCACCACCACCGCCTGCACCACCACCGCCTGCACCACCACCGCCTGATCCACTTGCGCCAACACTAGTCGAGCCGCCGCCTTTCTTATCAAGAACATCTTGGACCATCCCGGTGGCCTTACCGAACGTTTTCTCATTAATACCAGACTGTCCTTTATCGGATTCCGTGCCACCTTTTTCTACTTGACCTTTAATATCACCCACCCAAGCTGCTGAATCTGAACCGCTGTGTTCAGGCTGGGCACCAATCCAACGCAAGACCTGGTCGGGTAAAATATAAATTAAATTAAATGCTTTTTGAACAACCGTTAAATATATTGTTGTATAAATAAGAATGGAGAAGAAGAAAACATATAACCCGGCCCAACCATTATACATGTTTCCATTTTGAATAAATGCAAGTACACGCGAAAATCCACTGTTAATAATCCAGACACTCACATAAGACAATGCAATCGCTGCAATATAGCCAATAATCATCATTGAGGGTCTTAAAAACACATTCATTAAAATCATCAATGCGGTTTCACCTTTATTCCCAAGAATACCCTCTCCTTCGGGGTGTGTAATTGACAACGCCACAATCGGTGCTGCAGCCATCGCTTCAATCACGGCTGTTAACCAGGCAATGACACCAAAGGTAAACAGCATATAAGGTAGAAAGGGGATATAAAACGCTGTTAAAAAACCCACCGTCATCATGATACCCAACCATGGAACAATCAAGGGCGATGCCAATGCTAATACGAGCGTCACAATGGGCCCCAACACAAAGCCCACAACTGGCATTTGATAAGCAACGAGGACTTGAGAGATCATCGATACATAAAGATTAGCTGGTTCATTCACATAATGAACACCCATTTGTGCCAATACTACAATGGGATTTGCACTTGGGTTTTTGGTTAAGAATTCAATCCCTGTTAAAAACGACCCCTGCATACTTGCCAAAGGAATCGAAACCAAAATAATAATGATGTTATTTATCCACACAGCAATCATGTTGGTAAATATTGATGATATGGTTTTTATCATGTTAAATAAGCCAGACATAATCGCTCGACCAATACACCCGAGCATTTTTACCTTGCCGCAGGCAGGTTTTATGTCAAACGACAGGTTGGTATTGGCTTTTGCAAGATCAGGTATTAATTTAACAGATAATCGGGGACCACGGATGCTAGGCTGACCTGGCAATTTAATCGCCATTGAATTGGTGATAAAACCTGACACCGTTGATGCATTAGAGCCTGTAACAGCAACACCTCGAGGAGGAAATAAAGAAGTAGTATCACCTATCAGCGCCTTAATCTCCTCAACACTTTTATTCAAAACACTTGGAGTAAGCCATGTACATAATGTTGCATAGTCACTTGTAGCACATTGATCATCATCAACAATATCAGCTATACCGCCTGCTGATTGCTCAATACCCGAGTTTTTATCCGAAGGATCTGAGGCAGACAAATCTGCACGATTTAACGCAGCCAAGTCAAAAAAATAACTTCCTGCTGATAACCAACCCTGGCTTTTAGCGTTTGCAATAAATGCACGAGCATCATTTGCAGCATTTAAACTGGCATATTTACTTAAATAATTCAACGTTGGCAACATCACACCATAATAATCCGCCATTCCACCTTGAAACTCGGTACCATTGAAGAGAGATGTTGTGCTTTTATTTTGAGAGTCAAATCCACCTTGCCACAAGGTGCAGTCGGTGGTATTTGCCTCACAAGGTCTTGAGGTTGATTGAGAATAGGCTACCCCAAATGAATTGATAGCTCCAAATGAATTGTTAGCTTGTTTAGGCCAGGCTTGTGTTTTTGTCTCGTTAGATGGAGGCACAATTAGTGGATCATTATTAACCATTGCTTGGGCCAAGAATTGATAATCCATATACATTTGTTGAACGGCTGAGGCGCGAGTTAAACTAATTGCTTCATATTGACTGACAACATCAGCTGACACTTGATACCCGGTAGCCGCGTTATCTTGCGTTGGAGCTTTAGTAACAACACCCAATGTATTCCAACTAATGCTACCACAAATGCCTTTTAAAAAAGCATAAGGACTTGCCGACATCCCGTCAAAATAAGGCACGGGCATTGTTAGCAGTTTAGCGGTTGTATTGATACCATTATCAGCAGATTGAAATGCAACTGCATCAACAGTGGCTAATAAATCAGGAACCGGTGTGTTACAAAAACCAGCCATCCCATTGGTCGCTTTATTAGGACCACAAGGTCCTAAGGCAGGCGTGTCGTTTGCCAAAGCTAAATAATCTTTTCGCACTGACTCCAATTTTTTTTGTACGGCCAACATGCATACTTCACTAACAAGGATATTGGCAGCCCCCTTGGGAATATTGTAACCATTATTACTAGCCGTTGCTGCAGGATTACTGATGCTAGCTTGTATGATGATCCCACCACGATTTAAATAATCAAGAGCAGCATTCCAGACTTTGTCTGCAGCACCCACCCCCTGCACTACAACCCACATGACAAAAATTTGCATCAAGCAATAACCCGATGCTTTAGGAATTAATAGGGCTAAACCTGCGGTAGAACGCACGGGAATCCATATTGACGACCATTTATGCCCTAACATTTCGCCTTCATGCGCGGTATTCATGGTACCCACAATGAGTGTGTACATGATAATGATACCACCTAGCGCAAGTACTGCTGCATTAAATACGGTAAAAATAGCACCCATTATCTGGCTGCCTGTACCATGCAATACGCCATCTACAACGCCAAATAAATTCCCTAAAAATACAACCGAATAATCAGACGCAGGAGGGGTGAGATTTAAGGATGAGCCCCCTACTGCTGAGCCAGCTAGTGCCCACAAAGGGAATAAGACAAGCCATAATGCCACAAGACATTTATTCACTTTTAACTCCCAGAATGACTTGCGTAAACCATTCACGCAACGAGCAGCCCAGTTTTCGATGTTTAATTTGAAAATACCAAAAATGGTACCGAAACGACATCACTAAGGCCAATAACATCACAACAGTACCCACGAGTACCGCTGCATAGTAAGTATAGAACAAATTATAAAGAGTGTATAAAAAAACTAAAAAAGCTGCGCATAACATGGTAATACTAAGCCTTAACAATCCTTTTTGACGAGTTAACAGCTCTGCTTCTGATAAGTTTAATCTAGCGACAGCAGTCTCAAATGATTCAATTTTTTTTGCGCGACCTGGAATAAAATAGGTTTCAACTTGTTCAACTATAAAACGTTTGCCTGTTTGAAGACGCTTCACATCCAACCAGGATTTAACATTAAAAATAGTAGTCAATAGACGCTTCATTCTTGGATATGATGACTTTGGCATAATTTTTTCTTTTTAATGGACTTATGTATTTCATACTATATGATAATAGTCAGGAGGGATGCAATGATTAGACTCAGAGCAACACCATCTTTGTCTTTATACGATCTCAATCAAAATTAGGTCTATATTCCGCGCATAAAGAGCTAAAAAATCAAATGAATGAGCATATTTGATAACATGCGATTGACCGGTATTTAGGACTTGTTTGAACGAACATCGAATTTACATTGCTAACAGCTAACTTAACAACGAGTATAAATATGCCCGATCTTAGCCATGAAGCATCAGCACAATATTGGAGTGAATACCCTGACCCCATGATTTATCGCGTCGTTACATTCATGGAAAGCGTTGAAGACTGGACACTTGATGGCAATCCTGATCTTGAAGACGCAATAAAACAACTCGGCAAAGAACTAGATGACATCCAACAACTTGACTTAAGTCGCTTAAATCACGAAGATAAATTTATTAGAATCGTTGGGAATATTAAATCAGGTCGAGGTTTACGTTTATTACAAGCAATAGACGTGGCACACCCTGGTAGTGCATCAAAAATTTTAATGCATGCAGAAGAAAAAAGCAGAAGCAGCCATGATGCGGCTGGTTATTTTCTCAAACGCAACATTACCTTTGAACGGTTGCGTTTATTAACACGTACTTTTTCTGAATCACGACTTAAATTAGTATCAATGGCTCTGGAGGGAGACGAATGAAAAATAAACAACGGAATGTATTAGCAACGCTATTTTTTACCGCAATACTACCCATTACCAGCAGTTTTGCTGAAGAGTCATCGTTTACAACCACGCCTGTGAACAACAATGACGATGCTCAAACATCCATGCAAGACATTGCTCAATATTTATATAATTTAGGTGGTGATTTAGGCTATGATCTTAAAACTGCAGTGACCACCTCAAGCAGCACATTATTAATCAGCCCGCCCAAACTCATTCAAAGCATGTCAACAGCAACCTTTTTTGCTATGGTGGGAGCTATTCCGGTGAATGCTTCACCCCAAGATGGCTCTTTATTAAATTTTGTTCCGTCCAATAATGCGACATATACATTGCTAAACACATTAGCAAATAATACATTTTTATCTTACAGTTCTGCAGGAAGCATCACACCTGCAGGAGCAAATGCAACACCCACGCCTGTGACGGTATCCCCATTAATAGACCAACAAGCCTATCAATCTGATCCTGTAAGCCAATTTGTTTTAAATCTGTTAGGCACACCAAATAGCACGTTTTGTATGGATAGCACTCAAACGACGTGGGTTGGCGACAGTCAAAAGGTTGGTGATTGCCCCTACCTTTATAATAATAAAATATTAAGTAATATTGTAGGCACCATCCCCTCAACACCGTTTCTTTTCCCCAATTCACAAGACCCTATCATCAATGAACTAAACAGCAATACGTTACTATCACCACTCCTCTATACAACGGTGTCAACGAGTCCATCGCCAAAATCCTCAGATAATCCTGGATTAACTGCAACTAGCCAGGCACAACAGGCTGCTAATTTTATCAGGTATGTGACAGGGGCCGTCATTCCCATACCTACCATATCGCAAGCAAACTATAACAATTTATTAATAGCGATTAAGTCTCCTAACAGTAGTCGCACTACCAAAGAAGCTTCGTTAGCCATCGTTGACACCTACCTATCAGGTATGCGTGTACACGCTGCAAAAGCATCTGTGGCGGCAAGTAATTTGTATTATATTTTATCCAAACGACTTCCTCAGGTGCAATCCCAAACCGACACAAGTGTCAATGGCACAAGCCAGGCATTAACAGAAATGTCTATGGCCACACGACGACTCTACGATCCTGCTGCCGTTGCAACCGGAAAACCACAATGGCTCACACAAATTGACACAGCATCTCCTGCTACAGTTCAAAAAGAAATGGCCATTTTATTATCTGAAATAAACTATCAACTATATTTAAACCGTCAGCAAGAAGAGCGAATTTTATTAACCAACTCATTATTATTAATTGAGAGTTTAAAACAAAATAGACCCGAAGTGCCTTCTGCTGAAGAAATACAACGGGCAAATAGTTCTGCAACAACGTCTACTGATACAGATACAAATTAAACGCATTTTAACGCATGCCTCAAGCCATTGAGGCATGCCTACCTTGACAAAACGACTTAACTAACAAAACGATTGATAAACAACATCTAACTTCGCTAAAACAGCGTCCACAGTCACAAGCTCCATCGTATGTTCACCATGAGCATGAGTTCCCCACACATTTGTTTCTGATGTTTTTTTCAACACTGTTTTAACCGCATCAGGATAATAATCAACACTTAAATGTCGATACGTGTAAGGACCAGATACCTCAGCACTAGTCACCGCGTGTAAAGCAATAACAGGTGTACCAACAGCAGCAGCCATGTGTGAAGGTCCTGTATCAGGACATATCAACAAATCAGCTTGATGAATTAAAGCTAATAATTGCTTAGGCTTGGTCTGACCAATCAGATCCAATACGGATACTTTCTCAAGAATAGCATCCCCTAGTGCTCTGTCATATGCACCAGGGCCACCTACGAGAATGACACACGCTTGCCACTGTGATTGCATGTATTGGATCACTTCAATATATCGTGCAACAGGCCAACTGCGTTCAGGTTTGCTTGCGGCAGGATTAATCAAACACACAGGCTTAATATCTTGTGGAATATGCGCTTGTGCCCAGGCATGATCATCGTTGTGAATGGGTAAATCCCAACGAATTTGTTTTTCAGCCACACCCAAACTATCAGCAAAACGCAAAAAACCATCTAACGTATGATCATTGTCGGCCGCGATCGCTTCATCAATAAACCAAGCGTGCCCATCTTTAGCGCGCAGACGATCATAACCAATTTTACGCTTAGCTCGAATACAAGCATACAATAAATTTGCACGAAAGCTTGCTTGTGTTGCAAGTAATACATCAAACTGGCGCATGTTCATGCGCTGTTTAAAACGCCAATAATCGATGAAATGCTTTGGTTTATCAATCACGATAAATTCAACGCCATCCATGCCCTCAACCAAATCATATGCGGGTCGTGAAATAACCCACGTTAATTTGACCTGAGGCATGCTCGCTTGCAGCGTTCTAATCAACGGCACAAGCATCAACACATCACCTAATGCGGATAAACGTACAATGCAAATGGATTTAATCATTTTTTAGCACATAATGTGTTCCACAATAAGGACATGTTTCATCCCCTGTTTGCTCAATAGGTAAATACACTTTAGGATGTGCATTCCATAAAATCATGTCATCAAGAGGGCAGCTGAGTGGTAAATCTTGTTGCGTCACAATGTGTGTTTTTTCAGTGCATGATGGTTTTGTTTTTGTTTCAGACATAATTCTCTCTATATTAATTAAGTAAAAACGATAGGCTACTTATTCTGAAGCCTTTCTACGCATGAGGTACACAATAAATCAACGTTACATGTTTAAATCTAGCATTTGTTTAATATCGTCTATAACACGTTTGATATCCAAATGTTCCGCGTCATAATGATAACCATGGGTCCACTGTCTTAGCCACGTCAACTGCCGTTTTGCTAATTGTCTTGTTGCAGCAGAGCCTTTTGCACGCAGAGTATCGTAATCATATGCGCCTTGTAAATACTCATACACTTGCCTATATCCTACACATCGTAGTGCAGGATGTTCAGGAGCTAAATCCCATTGTGTTAGCAACCCTTCAACCTCATTAATCAAACCATCCAACAACATGTTTTCAAAACGCTGATTAATCAATTCATGCAACCATGCCCGTCTCTTAGGCAACAGCATAATATTTATAAAATCGAATGCAGGAGGTGATACCTTCTTTGTTTGAAAACAACTTGATAACGACTGGCCTGTAATAGCATACACCTCTAATGCTCGTTGAATACGTTGGGTATCATTGGCGTGAATACGAGATGCAGCAATTGGGTCAATATCGCTTAATCGCTGATGCAGCCTGTCCCAACCCTCATCTTGAGCTTGTTGTAAAAGACGCTCACGTACCTTTTCATTTGCTTCAGGTAACAAAGACAACCCCTGTTGAAGCGCACGAAAATACATCATCGTACCTCCTACCAACAAAGGAAGATGACCTCGCTGTATAATTGACTCACATAATTGCGTTGCATCCGTACAAAACTGTGCTGCAGAGTAGCTTTCTATTGGATCAAGAATATCAATTAAGTGATGAGGAGCATCGATTAATGTTTTCGCATCCGGCTTTGCTGTACCAATATTCATACCACGATAAATCATCGCAGAATCAACACTAATAATTTCACAGGGAACTTGTTTTATCAATTCACAAGCCAGTGCGGTTTTACCCGATGCAGTAGGACCCATTAAACAAATGGCGACATTACGCATTCAAAATACCTCGACATGTTGCAAGATCAAGTTTCAACCCCCATTGTGTTAGTAACGCCTGGTGTATTTGCATGTATGTTAATAACTCTTGTTTTTCATCTTGGTGCAGCTGACGTGCATCAAACGACTGATTAGCGATTAATGTTTCCACCAATGTTTGCTGGCAAACACTTTGTTGTGTTTCCATCACATCATGTATCAAGGCGTGCAAAAAAGCGTGTAGATCTAAAGCAGGAAATAATTGTGGAATACTGCGTATTAAAAGGCATGAGTCACTAGCAAAACTGCATTCAATTCCCACCTCACTCAGCATTGGCAATACGGATTCCAATAAAAAATACGCGGCAGAAGAAAATGCATAACTAACAGGAACAAGTAAAGGACGAGAAGCCAAGCCCCCTTTCTGTTGCATTACTTGTTCAAAATAATAATGCTTTTGAACCTGTTCTAAATGCATTAACCAAGGTTCATTAAACAGATGTACAATTGCAAATTGTGTATTTAATACCAGAAAATCCTTACTGTTTAGTGCTGAGGAAGGCATAAAACGAGGTGCTGCTTGCCATGATAAAGACGGTTCACGCACATCACTTTCATCAGACAAAGCAATACCGTGATAAGCATGAACCGATGCATGCTCCGACTCTAACGGTTTGATACTGTTATCTTGTGCTTGATGTTTGATAGTCGCTTGCGTGATTTGTGAGGTCATAAAGTCATGTACCAATCGTGGTTGCTGAAAACGCACTTCATGTTTTGTGGGGTGAACATTCACATCGACTTCATCGGTTGGGATAGTTAAATAAAGAACACAGGCAGGGTGGCGTCCTGGATGCAGGCGCCCTTCATAGGATTGTTTTAATGCATGGTTCATTAACTTGTCTTTAACCATACGGCGATTAATATATATCCATTGCCTATCATGTTGACTACGTTGATAATCAAGCCCACTTACCCATCCATGTAACCGCATTCCAGCACGCTCTGAATCAAGATAAATGGCATGATCAACAAACGTTTTTCCCAATAATTTTTGAATGCGAACAAGCGTTGTTTTTTCACAGCTTGCCGCAGGTAATGCCAAAGTTTGCTTACCATTATGATATAAATTTAAAGCAACGCCGGGCGCGCTTAATGCAAATCGTTTAACCACTGACTCAATCGCTTGATATTCACCACGCTCTGTTTTAAGAAATTTTTTACGAACAGGTGCATTAAAAAAAATATCACGCACATCAATGGTTGTCCCTTGACTGCGTGCGCAGGGTGATAACATTACATTTTGACCCTCGTATTGCAACATCATGGCATGCGATTGATTGATTGGTTTTGAAGAAATGGTCAAACGCGACACAGAAGCAATGCTTGCAAGTGCTTCTCCTCTAAAACCCATGCTTTTGATGGCATATAAATCATTTAATTGATTGATTTTACTAGTCGCATGCGCGGCAATAGCAAGTAGTAAATCATCTTCATGAATACCTACACCATTATCGCTGATTTTAATTTGATTAAGCCCACCAAACCCCACATCAACGCTAATCTGACTAGCACCTGCATCCAGTGCATTTTCAAGCAATTCTTTTACCACAGATGCAGGACGCTCAATGACCTCACCGGCTGCAATTTGATTGGCAACATTGGGTGATAACACATGAATTCGATTTAATTCTTGAGTCATACGACTAACCAGGGTGTGTGCATCTGTGATTTTAATCCAATGTTTAGATATCCTGCGTGTTTTCACAGGCTCCAATCCTATGTAGTCAATTAGCGATCAGAATCATTTAAAAGCCAGGTGCTGATGCCCATTGGCTAACGCTTCAAGTCGCGTACCATGAGGCGGATAAGCCCCAAAATAATCTTTTAAACCTTTAAACAACGCTTGTGTTAAACGTTGTTGAAAACTTGGATTATTTAAATTGCTTTCTTCTCGAGGGTTTGAAATAAACCCTGTTTCGATTAGGATTGATGGTATATCTGGTGATTTTAAAACCACAAAACGCGCTTGTTCTACATGATTATTGTGTAGTGACGTCACTGTTCCTAAACCGCGTAATATTCGATTACCCATTTGCAAACTTGCACCTATTGTTGCTGTTTGCGATAAATCTAATAAGACCGTTCTAATGACACCATTTTGATCATCCAGACTGGATAAGTTAACACCGCCTAATTCGGAATGATTTTCTTTTTCAGCCAACCAGCGGGCCGCTTCACTTGTAGCGCCTCTGGGTGACAAAGCAAAAACAGAAGCCCCGTTAGAGTTAGGGTTATGAAATGCATCCGCATGAATGGCAATAAATACATCCGCATTATTACGCCTGGCAATATCCATTCGCTCTCGCAAACCAATATAATAATCTCCTTGTCGCGTTAATACCGCCCGCATGCCAGGTTGTCTATCAATTAGTTGTTTTAACTTCAGTGCAATCGCTAACACCACATGTTTTTCTGCGCTATGATGCGTGCCAATTGCACCAGGATCTTTACCGCCATGGCCGGGGTCAATAACCACCACACCATCACGCAAAGCATGAGGTGGTATATGTAATGCAGGGGCTTTAGCCGGGATGGGTTGACGTCCATAGTGAACGGGCGTTGATTTAACAAGGGGTGTTGAAACTACAATAGGCTTATTCGTCTTAAACGCTGATTGCTGTTGACGAACCTGTTGGCTTAGCTCAAAAGTGAGTACGCGTTGCTTGGCATGATTAAATGGTTTGAGCTTTAAATCAACACCTTTTTGAACATCCAATACTAAACGAAGCGTGTGATTGGTTGGATGTCCACTGCGTATCTGCTTAATAAATCGATGTGTAGTTAAACTGTTTTTTACATTTAACAACAGCGATGTGTTTTCAAAATCGATTACAAAACGCGTAGGGTTATTTAAAACAAAGGCTTTAGGTTGAATAGGAGTGTTCAACGTGCATGTTATTAAAACTTTACCAGGCGTTTCACGCACACTGAGTGTTTGTAGCGTTACCGCTAGTATCTCGGTGGATGAAAACAATAAGATACAACACAAAGCAATTAATCTTGTCATTAATTATCCACCAAGCATACATGACAGCATTGATGCGCCTGCAGCATTCAATGCATGTGCCTGCATTTCACGCCCAGCCCCTTTTAAATTAAAGGAAAAACTGATATCGGCATAAGCAAAACAACGCTCAACTCGCTCAGGCCATTCAATACAACATACAGCATCGTCTGAAAAATAATCTCGAAACCCGATATAATCTAATTCAGACTCATCATGTACACGATACAGGTCAAAGTGATGAATTTGCAAGTGATTGAGCTGATATGTTTCAACAAGTGAAAATGTAGGGCTTTTAATCGCGGACGTTACCCCTAAACTACGTAACATGGCACGAATAAACGTGGTTTTTCCAGCACCTATCTCTCCGCTAAAGGTAAGCACTAACGGTGAGACAAGATGTGCTGAAAGGCGTGCTGCAACATCCATGCTCG
>CAZNVR010000045.1:0-2906 GCA_964576655.1 uncultured Legionella sp.
TTGTTAATAACAATGATATTAAAATGCTTGATGGTGTAAATCATGGTCAGGTTGTTTCTGCAAGTGGTGATATGTATGTAGCTCCTGATGCATATAGAGGTAGTAAAATCACTAATTTAACGACTAACAAGTCAGGTATTATTACAGGCATTAAACATCAAGGTACGATGGATGTCATGGGTAATAACGGCAAAATAACTCGTTATCAATATGTTACGTTTAAAGTAAAACATATTTAATCTTATTACTCGAGAAAGTGCTCAGCTTTCTCGAGTAACATTTAGCCAAAAGAGGCATTAATGCTCATTCAACGCGGAGTATTTTTTTTAATAACAGGAATGCTTTTTTATTGTTCCCTATGTTTTTCAAAGTCCGATTCTCATCTTTTTAATGGCAATGGTTACTCTGTTAAAATTTGTAATAAAAACTATGTTGGGCAATCGCTTAACTGCCGTTTTTCAGGAAAAGGTCATTTTTTTCGTGTAAAAGGCAATATTATTACGGGTAAAACAATTCTTATTGGTGGCGAAATGTTAATAGATATTAATGGAAAAATCGCCCAAATAGCATGCCATATTCATACTCCAGCATCAGTCGTTACTCTTGATTGTCCAGGTTCACTCATTTCGCCGGGATTTATCAATTTACATGAACATATTCAATATTCTTATCAACGACCCAAACAATTACTTAATAAACATTGGAAAAATCGTGATGAATGGCAACATGTTAGCTATGAAGAAAGAGGGTTTCGTGATGAAAAACCCGTTTCAACCTCTGGTATTGCACATGTTTCAGATCGCGGGATGCTCAGGCATCTTTTAAGTGGAACTACAGCAATTGCTGGGGCAAAAAACACCCTGTCTTTTATTAGAAATCTTGGATTAACGGACGATTATTTAGGTGCGCCTAATCAAAAAATAGTTAAGAGTGATACTTTTCCACTAAAAAACATACATTTTTCAAGTAATAATTGTCAATTACATCCACACTCAGAGACTATGATTTTTGATCAAAATCATGCCTATTTGCCTCACGTTGGAGAAGGCGTTGATGCTTCTGCCTATTGTGAAACAAGTATTATGCTTAATGCATTACAAGATAAAAAAACACCTAATGCATTTATTCATGCTATCGCTTTAAGTAAACAACAGATAAAAAAAATTAAACAAGGTGGTATTTCTGTTGTTCTATCACCCAGATCAAATTTCAACCTGTATGGGGTTACGGCACCGATTGCTCAATTGAAAAAAGAAGGTATAAATCTTGCTCTCAGTACGGATTGGTCTGTTTCAGGCTCATTAAGTATGCTTGATGAGATGCGTTGTTTTGCTCGCTATAATCATACGCGTTTAAATGATATGTTCTTATGGTCTGATATTCATCAAATGGTTACAAAAAATGCAGCACAAGCAGTGGGGCTAGATGATCAACTAGGTGAACTTAAAGCAGGGCGGCTAGCTGATTTTATTGTGATTAATACCGAAGGAATGCGTTCATTGAGCTCAATATTAAATCAAACCACCTATGCTCAAATAATCGCTGTATTTATTTCTGGACGAGGGGCGATGTTTCCTCTTCATTGGAAAAAGACATTACCATGGACACTTAAATCGTGCGCCCAAGATCCACGTAATTTATGTGGGCAATCACGTATGATTTGTGGTGCAAACCCTAAGCGATCTTTAGAATCGTTATTATCTGATAAAACGTATCAAATAAAAGATTCCATTCTTTGTCATGCTGAATCTTGCGATCAGTGTAGATAACATCATAGCCATATTGAGGTCGCGCCGGGATTCTGACGAAAAGAAGCATACCCGGCACTTTGCTTAAATATAGGTTATATTAAAATCACTGTTCATTCATAATATTAGAAAGGACGAGCTGCTTCAATGCAAGATTGAAAATCATCAGGTATATCTTCCAATTCTTCTTTAGTGAATATTTTAGAAACTTTTTTTGCAGACAGCCACATTAAACTCGTAGGTCCTTGAGTATGTTTTTCAGCAGCAGTTTTTTCTTTTTCTTTAAATTTTAAAAATCTATCTTCTATAGTATTCCAGCTAACTTCTTCTGGAGAGGCCAAGCTATCTCTTAAAAAAATTGCTTTATCGTTCATGCAATTTTTTGTAACTAATTCATTTAGTTGTGCTTGCTGTTCACTTCTGCTAAATTGGGAAAGTTTTCTACTCAAGTATTCAATACCAGAAAAATCACATAAGGCAGTTATATTTGCCCAATCGAAATGGACCAATTTTGGTGGCATAGTTAGATTATTCTCCAATAACCAGTGATGAAATTTAAAATCTTTATCATGAACAGCGAAATCACGAATGGCATACTCATCGTAATTAAGTAAGTCTTCAACAGACAATTGCTTGGTTGCAAGATAAAATTTAATTAAAGGGAATGTTACTCTTTGAAAGGAGTTAATCATTCCACAACAGTATTTTTTCTGAAGACCATTCATCAATAACATTTCAGGATTTAAACCCTCTACTTCAGAAAAAAATTGCAACACATCTGGTGGAATACGATATAGAGAATAATCTTTTACATCTTTTTGAGAAGGGTTATAAAGTTTATTTTTTAATAGTTCAATATTCAATTTTTCAACTCGATATTTTTCAAAATAACTAGCCATTGAATCTAAATGCTCTTGTACTGCTAGATAAATAGATTCTAGTTTTTCTTTTTCGAAAATAGATTCCATCTTTACAGAAGAAACAACGAATATCTTAGTGTCACTAAGTAAATCCATATATCCAAGGCTCTGCATTCGAGGGCAATAATCATAGGTTTTGCCATTTTCATCAATTAATGTACAGCGACAAAAATCAAATGAAGAATCTTCACGCGTAACGACAAGAAAAAATTTATTGTAAATATCTTTTTGTGATTCT